>JAYUPS010000157.1:0-9920 GCA_043759945.1 Bdellovibrio sp. | reverse complement strand
TCTTTGTTTGTGATTTCTTGGGTGGCGCTCACGCGACCGTCGACGCTCACTAAAGTGCAAGTGACTGCGCTAATCAGGGAGCTGGTCACTGAACTGGTCAGTAACTCTGCAGCCACGACGGATAAAGACCAAGTAAGTAGACCGAGCACGATAAAGGCTAGATTAAACACGGAAACCCCTCAACAAATGTGAGCCCTGGGAATACCCCGATTTTAAAGAACCCGTCAAATCAAGATCAGTCCTTTGATGAATTTTACTGGATTCGGATGCAAACGGCCTGCGCACGAAAACAGACGCCGCAACCCGGGGCGCCCCCGGCATGTACGGCACAGCCGTTTCCAAAAGTCTGAAGATAATCAGGAGAGTTTGAATGATACTGGCTCTGCCAGTTCCCATTGTTGTCGTTGGCCGTTGGAAGATACTGGGACAGGATATAGCCGCAGCCAGTTACCTCGAAGCCGATCGGACAGGTCGCAACCACCGTTGGCGGTAGTCCCGGACAATTCGTATGAGCTGGACTGCCGCCACAGGTTTGGGCTGAGCTATCGGCCACAACCCGCTGGATCGAGCCCCCGCCCGCTCCAGCGCAAGTGTTTACTGTTTGGATACCTGGTGGTCCAACGGTCCCAAGGAAAACGGGGAATCGAAGCGGAGAGATAGTCCCGGCACTTCGGGTGTCATCAAAGGCTACAACAATTTCAGCCTTGAACGCGCTCGTGCTGGGCGTGCAGGGCGAGATTGCGCATTCCAACCGTTCGATCGAAAGTGCACGCACAAAGAGTCGATTCGAAAGCGGAGAGGCCGCGATGGTGCCAATCGTGGTCACCGCAGGCTGCGCCCCCACCGCAGTGCTGGAGGGTATTTGGTTTAACGTCGGGAAAATTGTCGCCGGTAAGTTCGTCGGATTAATTTGGACAGGAACCGCCCCCGCAAAAAGCTGGGTGCACACTGACCCATCGGCCAAGGTTCCGGTGATCACTCTTTGTAAATCCAAACTGGCTAATTTATCAGCCAGCATCGCCGTTTGTTTTTGTTGATTGGTCATCATGGCCGCAAAAATCAAGACAACAATACTTAGAATAGCTAAGCTTGCCAAAGACTGGATGAGTGACTGTCCCTTTTGCCCCATTACTACAAGGTAACATTGATCAGCAAAAATTTGCACCGAGGACCGGCAATGACTCAGGTTGAGATAATCAATATCGGTTTAACCAGTGAAATCTCGGCCTGCCAGTTTTATAAGCTACCCGTCCCATAAAAGCCCTCGATTTTTAAATGCTTTATTGATACCAGGTCCCCATGCCTGAACTCGCGGAAGTCGAGACGGTTCGACGCCGTATCGATAAAGTTCTTAAAAACAGAAAAATCAAACAGGTCGTTTTAGATCCTCAGGATCGATTTTTATTTGCCTTTGCCGACGTTCTTCAAATTCAAAAGTCCCTGAAGGGCGCAAAGATTCTGGGCACCGGTCGCAAAGGCAAATATTTTTGGCTCGAACTTAACCGTAGGCCCTGGCCCATTTTTCATTTGGGAATGACCGGCAACGTCGCTTTTTTAGAACCCAAAAGTAAATTGGGACACCAAAATGCCTGGGGTGGGTCGGCCCTTTGGAGCGAAGGCGAAAAGTCACCCCGCGAACGCCTCTGGTTTAGTCGTTTGCTTTTAATTTTCGAGGGGGGCTATGAAATGGCGCTCACGGACCCGCGGCGTTTCGGGCGTATGTGGTTAACCGATGATCCCAAGCAACACCCGAAAATTAAAAAACTGGGCTTTGACCCTTTGATTGATTTTCCGCCGCCAAAAGATTTAGCTCTTAAGCTTGCGCGACGAAAACGAGCGATCAAATCAGTCTTGCTTGATCAGTCTTTGTTTGCCGGCATCGGAAATTGGCTGGCCGATGAAATTCTTTATCACTCGCGCCTGTCTCCCCATCGGCTGGCAAGCTCGCTCACTTTGCCCGAGGTCAAACGCTTGCACGCGCAAACTTTGATGGTGGTAACAAAAGCCGTGGCGGTTTCTGCCGATTACAACAAATTTCCGGTGAATTGGCTGTTTCACCATCGTTGGGGAAAATCCAAGACCGCAAAAACCAGTCGCGGCCAAAAAATTATTCACGAAGACATCGGCGCTCGGACCGCGGCGTGGGTCCCAGGCTGGCAAATATAAATCAGGACTGTTTAATATAATTGATGACCTGAAGCTTAAAAACATTTTTATTTTATCCGGAGACATGCACTTTGGCGGACTCTGTTTGATGTTCCGTCGCCAGCGCTCAATCGACTATTAGTCTTTTGAGGCCTGACCCTGAAGCAAATAAAGAACAAAGTTTTTGCGGGAAAAATCCCGAAGCGCGCAAATTCGAAGCGAGTGATTCAACTGACGGCTTTCTTTGTAACTTTCCCAAGCCTTGTCTTTGTAATTTACATTCAAAATTTTCTTGGCCTGGGCCGAAATCTCGTTTCCATTGATGGTCAAAAATGGACTTTCCATCTTCGTGTCACGGCACAGATACCAAAACGGGTTCAAGTCGCCGAAGGCCAGGGTTTGCGTGCAAAGTTGATTCATAACTTTGCGGGCAGATCCGAACTCGTCATCCGGTGAAATTTTAGTTACTTTCAGCCAAGAAAAAAGATTTTTAACCGTCGCACCCATATGAGTGGGACTCCCAAATCCGTTCAGGCCATCTTTCCAAAAAGCATACAGATAGCGCGCCACCGGATTGTTGTAGTTACCCGGAATTTCGTCGACACCGTAGCCTTGAGAATTATTTTTCATATCCCAAATAGATCCGCTGGACACTTGCTTTCGACCTTCGACGATGTGTTTTAGAAATGCAATTTGGTCAACGTAGGAACTGGCCAAAGCTTTTTCCAGAGCTTCTAAATTTCCCTTGTTGATACGCAAGCTCAAAGCCAGATCCGCGCTGACCGAAGCCGGGTTTCCCGAAGACATTGAAATAATATTATTAACCATTGATCGACCGGTGGCCAAATAAATTTCAGCAACGTTGGAATTCATGTCAACCCCAGATCGAAGCATCAAGTCGTAATCGTATTCTACAAAATCAACCAGTCGGTTAGCTAGCCATCCGCTTTTAGCCAACATCACATAGAACTGATCAAAAACTTCTTTGATGAGGTCCTCGGAAGATTCCAGAACTTCGCTACTTGACTCCGCCAAGTTTAAATTTTGTAAGGACGCACCAACTTCTTCAACTTTCTTAAAACGGACCATAACTTTTTCAATCCGCATTCGGGTATCCCGAATCCCTGGCAACAGAGACTTATCTCCGGAGTACTTCTTGATTTTTAACTCTAAATTTTTCAGGTAAGAATTAATTTCTGACAATGACTCTTTCACATTGTACAAGTTCCCGATCATAGCTCGATTTACGATCGCTATTTTATCGACGATAAACCATTTTCCGTAATAAGCAGTGGCATTGATATCGGCACTGCGAATAATCGTATCCATATTAATTTTAATTTTGGCCATCAAGGCATCGGCATCATTAAATGCTCCGAGTGTCGAAACGTTGGCGTCTAAAAATTGGATGGGGCCCTGCTGTACATTCCCGCCGATACCCATAACGGCTGCCGGAGTGTCTATACCGATCAGCTTAAACGGAATATGAACCGCGGGGTGAGAGATCGTAAAGAAATTCTGGCCACCCATGTTTGCCATGGAATTTGTCAAAGCTTCGACCAATCGAACAATCAAGTTCTTCTTTTCTTCCAGAACTTTAAGATTCTTTATGTTTTCGGCGTTAAGATTAAAAACGCCGCGAAGATTATTTACTGAAATATAAAAGTTATTGATCTCGACCAAAGGTTTATTTTTCTGGTCCGAATCGGTCGGCAACCGGGGTTCGACTCCCAACTGGACAGACTGCAGCCAGCCAGTAATAATAGGCAGATTTTGAGTCAGAATGTAGTAACCTTCGAGCGGATGGAATTGGCCAACTGCTTTGGCTTTAATCGACATGCCCCGCAAGCTAAGTTCACCTTTGGCGTCGGTAACTACTTGGGTGGTTTTCAACATATCTTGGAACAGAAGCTGGCCGTCACGGGCTGCGCAATAAGATTCCGAAGTTAGTTCAAGCAAACAGGCCAAGGCCGCCAAGTACTCGTTCTGATCCAAGGTTTTCAGAGCGCTGGCGTATTTTTGGTCCCTTGAATGTTCGGCCAACTTTGAAACCAGCTTGGCGACACCGGCACCATTTTGATCCATGCCCGAAGCCGAAAAGCTTCCGACCAATTGAATGGTGGCCGCGAGATAATGACCAAAATTTCCCGAGTTGTCCATGCAACGTTCCACCGCAGGCAAATTGTCGACCAATTGGCCAACCAATCCCAAGCCTGCATTAAAGCTGGTGGCGCGTTTTCTTAAGAAATCAATTCCCGATCGGCTATTTAGTTTGGTTGATGTTTCGAGAGCTTTACCGGATCCTTCGACCACCGCTTGGCGAACCAGCTTCGAGGTCATCGCACCCGCAATTTGACCTTTAAATTCGGGCTCGCTGGCTCCGTAAGTTCGAAGCGCACTAATCTCTTTGGGAAGTTCTGTAAGCTCGCTGTCATTTCCAAGATTGTTAGAAGTGTTCACCTGGGTCTCAAGTTCGGCAAAGCTTTTTTGCAGAACTTGGGGAAGCACTTTGCAATTGGGATCATCTTTTAATTTTTGAAGGTAGCCTTTTAACTCCGAGGTTCGCGATAGGGCCGCTTGGGTCCAAGAACCTTGGGTGCCGCAGGCTCCACCATATTGATAAGTCGAAGTATGGCCACTGACCGTGGTCAGCAATATGCTTGAAAATAACAGGCTTCGTGTTTTCATGGCGGGTGCCTCCAACACCGTGGTATTGCAAGCTCTCCGCCAGGTTTTGACTCGATTTGGGGCATTGATGCCCGTAGAACTTTTAGGCGTGTTTGTGGGTATTAGACAGTGCCGGAGCTTAGTTGTTCAAGGCGCCTTGATTGATCCAATCCGCGATAGTCTGAATTTGAGCCGCGCTCAAGGTCCCGAAGCCCCCGGTACCCATTTGACTGCCGCAAGTCGCGCCGGTTATTTTTTTGTAAAAAGCCGATGCCGTCGCGTTTCCCGCAATGACTCGGACCTCTGTGGGCCCGCAGATCGCCGAGTTCTCTGCCGTCAGATCAGAATGGTTCACGGTAAATCCGCCACTTGCACCATGGCATCCCGTGCAGCTCGACAAGGCCGGTAGAACACTTCCAGAAAAAGAAACTGGTACCGTGAAAGCACCCGAGGTCTGCGTTTTGTCGGAGCATGCCGCTTTTGAATACTGAAGAGTCGCCGTGTAGCTTCCCGAGGCCAGCGAAGTGAACCCTGCAGGTTTTGTATTGACGACGGGACTGGGATTTGTGGGCCCTGTCAATGAAACTTGAAAGGAGCTCTGACCCGTGACGGTCCCGACAGTCCAGTCGACAGAGACAGCTCCCACACTTGGAGTGGGCGTTATTGACGTCGCCAAAGTTTGGGAATCCCAACTGGTGCAGTTGACGGTGGAATCAATTATAAAAGTACGGGCAGATAAAACTTGGCCGCAACTTTGATTCCCGTAAGTCACGGTCGCGGTGTAGGTCCCATCCGCCAAACCCGAAAATGTCGCAGGCTTCGTAGCCGCTGTCCCAATACCCGCACCTGAAATTACCACCGTCAACGAATCAGATAGGGCACTCAAATCGTTGCTCCAGTCGACCGTAGCACTGGTGCCCGTAATTCCCACGGCAATCACACCGACCGAAGAATTTTTAAATATTGCACAGGGATCATTAGCAGCAACGTCTGCAACCCCTTTGGTGCAGGAAACTAGTAGAAGAAGCAATGAAGAAAGATAACCAAACTTCAAGTACACCGAAGCCATCCTTTGCCCAATCTCATACTGAGAAGATCTGTGTCAGCCCACCTGACCACAACACTACAATTATCGGTCCGGAATTCACTCAACTTGAGCTAAAAGAGCTAATTAAAAAGCCTTCGAACAATCAACCTTGCACCTAAAAGCGAGGGATGATTGCCATCGGAATAAAGTGAGTTTCCCGCAGCATCAACGTAAGGACAGATATTTTCTGCCTCACTGCAAAAAATTCGGCTGGGATCAACTATGAATACTTCGTTAACGAATTTGTTAAGTGCAAGAATGACCGCATTATTCCTGCTCCGGTACTCGTTGAGCGTGATTGGCTTCAATAGGTAGGGCGATCTGTCGAAGATTACTGATCTGGCCAGCGCGACCTTCACGTCAAAGCTTTGTTCGGGAATCGGTCCCACCAAAAAGACTTTCTTTTTGTGGAGTTTCAAAAAATCAAGTGTTCGGCGAAGCCCTCGTTCAAAAACTTCTGGATTCTGCTTCAAAGAAATCTCTTTTGATTCATCGTCTTGGTAAGCGATTGGCTTTGAGCCTATCCTATATCCCTGCGTGTAATTGGCCCATTCGGCAGAAAGAACGATTGAGGTTATCGAATCAAACTTTGATATTTGTTTAAATGCCTGGTTCATTAAACTGCGGCACGGCGGATGGCTGTTATTTCCAAAATCTAAGAAGGGCACGCACCAACCTTCGGAAATTACAAGAAAACTCAACGATTTTGCGATGGCCTGTTCTTTCAGCGCATGAACCAATGACCCCGCATGACTATCACCGATGATCGCGAAGCTGGGTGCAACGTTTGGTTTCCCGAGCAAACAATAAGATCCTGACTCGATTAAAGCACCACTCAAGCGGGCATGACATTTTGCCGAAGTTATATCGGGAATGCCCATAATCTGGAACACCTGTGAACCGATTCTGTCCTGATGATTTGTGAAGTTGATCCCAAACCATCCGGCAGAGGCGAAAAAAATGGTCCCCAAGATCCCAAAAGCTATGATCTTTGAACGCCCAATTCGATCTCGATTACGAAAGGGAGTTTCAATGAATTTATAAGAAAGGTAAGCAAGAATCAGGGTCGTGAAAATTACAACGCTCGAAACCAACGCGCTTGGATTCAAGATTGTAAACATTCGAGTGAAAGCAAACAAGGGCTGGTGCCACAGGTAAGCACTAAAAGAACAAAGACCAATAAGCACCAACCAAGGATGCGCAAGAATTCGACCGGTCCAATTATGAACACCCGCGGTCGCGATCACGAGCGCTGCACCCGCTGTCGGGAGCAAGGCTAAAAATCCAGGCTCACGGGAACCGCTGCCGTAAAGAAAGAAAGAAGATAATATTGATAAAATTCCAATTAACGAGACTGCTTCGTTGGCTTTTCGAGAAAATGAAAAGGGCAACATCGCGACAACTGAACCAGCTAAAATTTGCCAGACCCGCGCGGGCGCCAGATAGAAGCTAGAACCGTACTCGGGATACTTGTACCAAAAAATATAAATCGCCAGCGAACTTAGCATAAGTGCGACCGTAACCCAAAAAACTTTTCGAAGTCCCCATCTCCAAGTCAACGCCATAACAACCGGAAAAAATAAATAGAACTGCTCTTCGACCGCCAAGCTCCAGGTATGAACCAGCGGCAAAAGTTCCGTGCCGACAAAATAATTTGTCGTTTGGTAAAACAGGACGTTCGAGTAAAACAGGACGATTCCGATTAAACTTTGTGAAAATCGATAGAACTCGGCCGGAAGCATCCAATACCAAGCAAATGGCAAACAACAAAACATAACCAGAAAAAGCGCCGGTAATATTCGACGAGCGCGACGCTCATAAAATCTGGCGATCGAAAATTTTCCCAGCTTTTTTTCGTGTAAAATTAGCGAAGTGATTAAATAGCCGCTAATAACAAAAAAGACATCGACTCCAAAAAGACCGCCTGGAAGCAACCCAAGACCTGAATGATAAATAATTACGGCCATAACAGATATTGCCCTCAACCCATCTACCTCGGGTCGATAAGGCAACTTATTGATTTCCATAAAAACAGCATAAACAGTTGTAAATTGATGTCAATTTGCAGTTACCGGTTTAGGATCAGACAAATATGCAAGTTTTTTACTCGGATCACTACGCGCTCCCACTGCCTGCGGATCATCGTTTCCCGATGAGCAAATACCGCCTGCTCCGAGATTTCTTAATTCGCGAGCGAGTCATTGATTTTTCGGAGCTGTTTGAAAGTCCTTTGGCTTCAGCAGAAATTTTAGAACTGGCCCACACGACCCACTACATTGAATCCATGCGGGACGGCACAGTCTCTCCCGACATCATTCGAAGGATTGGCTTTCCCTGGAGCCGGGAGCTGTATGACCGCAGCTGCGCGACGGTGGGTGGCGCTTTGGCCGCCATGGAGTCGGCTCTTCAATTTGGAATTTCAGGCAATTTGGCCGGTGGGACCCATCATTCCCACGCCGATCGCGGCGAAGGCTACTGTGTTTTTAATGATATCGCCGTAGCGGCTCGGCAGCTTAAGCAAAGGGATGTCCAACATCGGATCGCGATCATTGATTTGGACGTCCATCAGGGGAACGGGAATTCCAGCATCCTGGGTCAAGACCCCGGAGTCTTTATTTTCAGTATGCACGGCGAGAAAAACTATCCCTTTAAAAAAGTTCCCTCTCATTTAGACATCGCCCTGCCCGAGGGAGCCGACGACGATTTATTTTTGCGTGAATTAGACAGAGGGATGCAAATCGTGTCGAAATTTAAGCCCACTTATGTATTTTATCAGACCGGCGTCGATCCGTTGAAAGAGGACAAGCTTGGTAAAATGAATCTGAGCCTGGAAGGCCTGATGGAGCGAGACCGCCAAGTCTTAAAGTACACGCACCGCGAAAGCGTTCCAATTTCTTTGGCTCTCGGCGGGGGCTATGCCGAACCCATCGAGCTCAGTGTTCAGGCTTACGCCAATACCTACCGTGTTGCGAAAGAAATTTACCAAGCAAACCAACATTAAAATTCTAGCGAGTGCCTTTGGTGGGGCTTTCAAACTCGGGCATCTTTAACGGTTCAAACTTTAGTTCGGGTTGCCACTCGGGCTCTAGAATTTGTTGGAATTTAAAATGAAGAAAAACGTGAATCTCGAGCAACTCCTGTGCGCAGTCCAACCGGTAGCCCTCTGATTTTTCAAATTCACTATAAAGCTCATTCAGTTCGTCCGAATTTATCTCTAAATTTACCTTAGAATTTATCTTTGGCTTGGTGCTTTTTCCAAATTTTTTAAACAAAAGCTTTTCGTATTCCGAGCTAAGAGATTCGACTTCCCGGCTGAATTTTCGTAAAACTTGGGCGTGAATTTTCTTCTGGTTTTTAAACTTTAATTTGAGTTTTGCCGGCAGCTCATTCACCGAGATTTTTTTCTTACCCGCTTTTTTTAGTAAAGTGTGAGCTGATTCAGAAAGCGCGTGTATTTCCAACCAGTCCGTCAGCGCAGAGTCAGATAAAACCTGCAACTGAGATTTTTTGGGACCCAGTTCGCTAATTTTTAAACAAACCGGCAACTGCAGGCCCTGTTTGATTTCCAGGTCACTTGCAAAGACAATGGGACTTAGACAGACAAAAAACACGACCGCCAATTTTCTAATATCTATTCTTGATTCCACATTAAAGATTGTGGCCTGCTTTTTGGTAAAGGTCAAACTGAGGGGCCTTGAACAAGCCTTGGTAAGAAACTAAACACTAAATGAAACCTAACTCCCGGCTATCCTAATTTTCGATATTTTCCCGATACAAAAACGTAGAACAAGCCCACCCCCGCGCCCAGCACCAAAAAAAGTGCGGGGAATCCCCCCAAGTTGGACAACATGCGAATGCCTTCGATCCCGTTAAAGCTCACCATGATCCAAGACACAAACCCCAAGGTCGCGCCCCAAATCATTTTGATCCAAGTTCCCGATTGGGGACTGTCCGCGCTCACCCCTTGGGTACTGATGGCCCCCATAGCTTCGGTGTTTGCGTCGGCACCAGTGACGTAACT
>JAYUPS010000156.1:0-3767 GCA_043759945.1 Bdellovibrio sp. | reverse complement strand
TCGTGATCACCGGAATTTTTAATCCCAGGCTTGCCCAAAAAAGATTTCGACAAGCACCCCGAGAGTGGCAGTGAATAATTTCAACCTCCTCTTGAGTTAAAATCCGGCGAAGATCCAGGATATTTTTCATTCTCTTCCAAAACGAATCGGTGGACAGGGGTCGGACTATTTTTACGCCCGGGAAATTTTTATGGAAGTTGTCAGAAACGGTAAAAACTTGGTGGCCGCAGGCGACCTGAAATCGGACCAGGTCCAAGGCATAAACTTCGGATCCAGTGAGCTCAGTTTGAGACAGGGCATGCAATATCCGCATGGCTTAGATTCCCTCGACAAACAGAGCCGAATCAAGCACTATTATAGGTATGAGGCAGCTGTCGTTTTTACTACTCGCGAGTTTGATTTCCGAAGGCTCAGCCGCCCAGTTTGGACCATTGAAATCCAGTAAGTCCGCAAAAACCAACGATGGATTTTATCGGATTGATGGGGGGCCTGGGGCTTACGAAGGCTCTCAAGAAAAAGAAAAGTCAGAAAAAAAATTAGAAAAAGAATCGGAGAAAGAATCGGAGAAAGAAAACAGAGCCAAAACTGAAGTGATCGAGGAAGCTCTTGCGAAGGAAGAGCCGCGCACGTTAGATGATTTCTCCGGGGTTACGGTTTCGGGAATTCCGCGGCTGATTCGAGCCAGCCCTGAAACCGAGATTTTTTTTCGGGACGTGAACACCAGCTACATCATTCCCAAAGATTCCAAGCACAATCAGTACTATCATGCCTTCGAGACCGCGAGCCGCCTGAATAAATCCGTCAGTTTTCGTGTGGACCCGGTTTCCCGGCGCGTGCTCGCGGTGGACGGGGTGAATGGGGTGGTTTCTGCAAAGCCACCCGCAGGCGCCAAATAGACGGGTAGAACAGAACTTGACAGGCGGGACTAGTTTCTTCATTCTCGTAAAAAAACAAGGAGTCTCACCATGGCTAAACAGAAATCCCGCAAAGCGGCAACGAAGAAAAAACCTAGAAATAAAAGCGCTCATGCCAAAGCAAAACGCCTGCACAAGAAAAAGCGCATGCTGCGCGCAAAACGCACCAAGGGCTAATTTCCAACACCGAATTAGAAAATCTCGAGCCGCGTTTCAATGCGGCTAAAAATGCGACTAAAAATGCGACTAAAAAACTGTCGAGAAGTCTCAATGACTTGGTTTTGCCACGCCAGATCTGCAGGAAAAGATTTATCGACATTGAGATCTTGAATCTGCCGAGCAAGTTCTGGATTTGAGCATCCGTAAACGCTGGCCTGATGCTCTAAAAGCCATCGATCCAAACTGTCGAGCTGGTTGTCTGGAGTAATTCCCAAAGTCCCGAACTCGAGCGTCATCGCGCAGACTCTCTGGGCGTTTGATGTTAGTTCGCCCACCAAATCATTGGTGGCTCCAAAAGTTTCATAAAATCCCTCGGTCTCGACGCTGGTGAAATCGTAAATGTCTAAATCCGACTTGGGATCAAATGCCAGATCAAACAAGCTCGGGGTAATACAAATCGCAGGATCACCTGTGAGCAGGTGCAAGCGACCGCGTTCACCCAGACCTGTGTGAATATCAAAAAGAAAAATATCCTGATAGGCCGGCATTATTTTAGTTAATAACTTTGTAAGCTCTCGAATTTGGGGTTCTGGTTCAAATCCACCGAACTCAAGCCCCTGGACGGACTCGTATTGACCGGCTCCCACGCCTTTGATGAATTCATCCATCAATGTGTCCCCAAAGTAGACTTTGTCGTTAACCATTCGCTTCTGGCGCAAAAGCGGCGCCGGAAGAGCCTCCACGGGCTCGGGTGGGATAAATTTCTTTGAAAGCTTCAAGGACCGGGGATTTTTGATTTTGAACAAATCGGATTTGCTCGAACAGTTTCGGTTCAAGTTCACTAAATTTTCGGTGCAACGTTGGCGGTACTTGAACCCGTAGGGATTTAGTGAATGGACCAGTAAAACTGCGGTCTCGCGGTGATCTATTTTTGAAAAAAATTCTTCCAAGAAAAGTGCCTGGACTGCACTCCCGGCATGGGCTTCGATGCCGTGGACTCCCGAATAAATAAGTATAAGATTTTTGGGATTAGCGGCAGGAAAAAATGCATAGTCGACACTTAGGTCTGGATCTTTTCGACTTGGAACTTTCCAAGCCCCAATTTCTTTGGGTGCTAGAACTTTATCGACCAGTGTTTGAAATCGCTTTCGGCTTTGTTCGTAGTCGTCAGGAAAAAATGTCATAAAAATAACTCATGAAATTTGGTCATCCCATTTCGACATTCGAAAATTGACGACTATGTTCGTCGTAAGCCAAAAGTTGCCCGGATTCGAGATCAAAATAAGCGCCCATGATCGCAACGGTATCATTCGCCAAAGCTTCCTGCACAAAAGGAAAGGTATTTAAATTTTCGATCGAGACCACGATGGACTCCATCTCGCAATGGCGACAAAGGGTATCAACATCGGCCGTCGGCATTCTGCGCCGGATGCGTTGGTGGGCGATTTCGGCGATCTTCATCCATTTGTCGACGAAGCCCTGTTCCTTATTTTTGTTTCCGGTCACTAAAGCGTGGATGCCGCCGCAACGGCGATGACCCAAGACAATGATGTTAGATACTTTTAAATTGACGACGGCAAATTCGATCGCGGCAGAGACCCCGTGAAATCCCAGCCCTTCTTCATAGGGTGGGATTAGATTTGCAACGTTACGAATTACAAAAAGCTCCCCCGGAGAGGCATCCGTCATCAGTGCGGGATCGACCCTGGAATCACAGCAGGCAATCATTAAAGTTTTCGGATTCTGTCCTTCGGAGAAGCTCTTAGGAAAAGAGGTTCCCTCGGATTTGTAATAGCGATCCTGGAATCGTCGGAAGCCCGCAAGCAAGCGCATTATCTCTCGGTTAGCCATGGTATTTTACTAACTTCGCACTGCACTTTTCACAAGCTATTTTCCAGTGAGTCCAAGTATTTAACAGCTTGAGCAGTCGCAAAATCAAACAGCAACTGATCTTCAACCTCAATCTTTAATGTCTTCGCACCAAGCACCGCTCCATAAGCCCAAGAATCTTTCATTTCGGGGCGAACTGCTTGGTGCTGGAGCAGATAAAAAAGAAGAGAACGAAACAATTCTTCCGTCAAAATAGAGTGGTGTGGGTCTACCTTTCGGACCCGCAGGACAGCTAGCAAATCACCCACCAGCCGGTGAAAATTCTCGGGCGCAAATACAAAATTAGTCTGCAAGGTGTAGGCATTTTGTCGAAAGCGATGAGCCAAATCTTTCTGATAGCGATCTGATTCTAAGATGGGGAGTTCGGGATTAACGTTCAAACAGGCCCAGCTCAAATCGTTCCACGGGGTTAAACCAACGGAGTTTTGACAAAACTTTACGTCCTTTAGATGAACGCGAATCTTCTCCCGCCGTTCGTTGAGCAGAATCTTCAGATCTGCACGGCTTGAGCCTGAAAACTGTCGGAACTCAGTTTTCTGTGGAAACGACCAAGAGGGCGGCCAGGTTGAAAATAAAATCGCAATCCCAACAAACCCTATCAAGGCGCAGCATGCCACCTGCCAACTTCGCAGGATGTCCTGAATTCCGTGACCAGCAAGCAAGCAGAGCGGGATTAGAAATGAAGTCTTAAACCTTTCTTCTCCTGGAGAAGCCAAATAAACAGAAATCAGAGAACCTAGGAAAAAAATTAAAAGCCAATTATTTCTTCCCGAGCCAAAGAGTAACCCAACAACAAGCAGGACC
>JAYUPS010000155.1:0-10034 GCA_043759945.1 Bdellovibrio sp. | reverse complement strand
TCGGGCCCAGCCCTTGGTGCCCCAACCCCCGTCACGGTTTCGAGTTTTATCGGGATGCGAATCACCCCCCGAGATTTCAATGCCATTTAAAATTTTATTTTTCGGCAAAGGGATAAGAATTTGCCCTTTTTCAAATTTCCAGCCGGCCGGCAGGGACGGGGGAGACTTTGACTTGGGTCCTATGGCCAAGGCGTTTTGGAAAAGACCCTCGCTGCGTTGGCCGCCACCGATTTCATAACCCTGACCGGAACTAAGATTTCCGAATTGAGTGCCTTCGGTAAATATTTTTTCAAGTTGGCTCGTGCTCGTTGGAAGATTTGTTTTGTAAGTCAGTTCTCCGAGCTCCACTTCGTCGACGCCCGTGTTGGTGATCCTAACGACGCTGCCAAAGACCTCGTCATTTTTGAAATCACCCGACTGAACTCCCCGGTGGCCCAGTTTGCTCCATTGGTACAGATTTTCCATCTCGTAGGACAAAACAGGTTCAGCAAACTTTGAACCCAGGGAACCGCTCGAGGGTCCTCCCCAGTGACGCCATCTTTCTTTGGCAGTTCGGGTGGCATCAAAGATTTGAACCGAGGTCAGGCCAGGTTTGTCGTCGTGAACTCCGACCTCCCTGGCGCCTTGGCTGGTCTCTGGATTTTGTCGGTGGCCGAGAATGACAAAGTTGGCTCCGCGTTTTGAAAGATCGGGCGGCAGCCACAGATAAACGTATTCGCCCGGCGCAAGCTTTTGCGAATTAAAGCGGTAGGTCACCGAGTTGGAAGACCTGGACTCGGGGTTGTCGCGGGAAAGAACGACTTTCTCACCTTTGGCTTGTCGCTCGCTCACAAGGGCCGCAAATTGTGTGATCGAGGATTTGTGATCGTCGGGGCTATGACAGCCCGAAGGATCTTGAGTGAAAATCCGCTCTAATATTTTTTTTTCTGAAACCACTTCCATTTTGGGAACCGTTTTTCCGCTTGTGGCCATTTCGTTGATGAATTTGTCGTCGGCCAAAGCAGGACTCGAAAGCAACCAGAGAACGGTGGTAACAGCATGGTTTTTCATAGGGGTCTTATCGGAAAGAAGCTGGCAAACTTCAAGAAAACCAGACCTTGGCAAAAGTCGAGCCTGGATTGGTCGGTGTTAAGAGGGGACCGAAAGTTGCCGATCTATCTCTAGCGAAATTCGAAGGAGTCGTTATGAAATTCATCATGGGTCTGATCCTATTTGTGTCGGTTGCAAGCCTTGCTGCAGATAAAAAGCCTGCGGTGAACCTTACCAAAGAAGAAAAACAGTTTGTCGAGGAAGCGCGAAAAGCCTTTAAAAATGGAAAAAACAAGCCTCTGCCAAGCTTTCATATGCAGGACAAAATGCAGTCGAGCGTAAAGCAATAAAATGAAGAAAATCTTGGCCATACTTTTTACGGGACTTTTGATGGGGAGCGAGCTTGCTCGAGCGAATGAGATAAATTTAGCAAGCATTCAAGCCAACCTGTGCGCGGACCCTTCGGTTTCCAAAAACTCAAAGACCGAAGCGCAAAGCATTTGTCCCGAGTGCTTGGCGGGAACGCAAAGCACACCGGCTTTGCCGCAAAAGCTTAAAGACGTTAAAGAAGTGGTGGAAGCCAGCCAAGAAAAAAATGTGAGAGAGCTCGGATTTTACAAATGGGCCAAGGATCTAAAATTATTCGCTGGCAGTTCGGACAATTTTAGTCACTATTCACTAGATAATTTAAAAGCAGAACTCGAGAGCTACTTATCGACCAATGCTTTCTACCAGAAGCAGCTTGATGATTTCGATAAAATTAAACAGATGAAGGTGCCGCCTCAGCAGCAGTTTGATGCTGCCAAAAATGAAGGACTGCTGACCGACTACGTCACCGAAAAAATGCAGACTCTTTTAGATAAAAACCAGGCTAGCGCAAAGAACCTCATTGAGTCTTACAAAGCGACTTTGGATCAGTACAAAAAAAACAAAGCCAGTGCTTCTGATGCCGATAAATCTTACTTACAGGATGTCATCGATAAATATGAAAAAGAATTGAAGATTTTGACAACCCAAGACACTTCCCACGGTCAGGCTAAAGTTTGGATGAACCAGGGTGGTGGCAAACCGGTCCCGAGCGCTGCCGTTAACCTGCTAACAAGTCTTTCTTGGTCTTCCAAAAACCAGGTCAACGAACCACTGATCAAACAATCCATTGCCAGCTACCAAGGCCAGATTGCAAAAATTCAAGATCGAATCAGTGAACTGGAAGCAGAACTAAAACCCTTGGACCCCGGAAATGCCTCGGTCCTAAAAGCAAAAATTGACGACCTTGATAAAAAAGCAGAGATGATTCTGAGCTTTCAAAAGCAGAACCCCGGTTATCAGGACTGCGGAATGAGCGTTGCCGAGCGGCTTGCAATCTTGTGGTACACGGGCAGCCACTACCGAAAACTGAACCAGGCCCTCTTGGCTGGCGGCGAAAATGCGAAGAAATTTGAACCTTTCAGACAGGTTCTGGAAAGTGCTCTGGCTAAGCTTGCTCCCTACCAGGGCACCGTCGTCCAAAGCACTAATCTTAACGACATGAATCTGGCGGAATACCAAGTGGGATCGGTTTTAATCCACCCGTCATTTACGAGCGCGGCTTTGGGCGCGGGTTGGAATGGAAAAACAAATTTTATCATTAAATCAAAAACCGGAAAGTACGTGGGTTCCCATTCTGCCGTATTTCAGGAAAACGAAGTCGTTTTTTCTACCAAATCAAAATTCAAAGTGCTCGAGACTGATGGCTCAAATATCGTCTTGGAACAGGTGGACTAATGAAAACCTGGTCAAAAATCTTACAGGTTTCTTTTTTTACTTTGGTGTGGTCAGCGACCAGCTCCGCTCAGCTAACTAACGAAACCGATGCTGTTCCCGTAACCACCGAGTCTAATAGTGAGATCGTTAAGAGAATTGAAAAAAATGTTTGCTTGGTTCCAGACGCCAGTGCGCCGGCAAAAACAGAAGCTGAGGGCGTGTGTTTGGAATGCGTTTTTGGCACCCAGAGCACACCTCAAGTTTCTAAAGAATTGACGGACATTGAGCTGGCCGTTCGCAAAGCGGCGCAAGGAAAAGAACGAATCCAACGCGAGCTCGCGTTTTACCAGATTGCCGAGACCAAACAACTGATGAACCAAGGCTACGGATACGAGAATTCTACGGCCAATTTGAAGATGCAGTTAAAAAACTACGTTGAACAGAAAAATCTCTACAGCCAATCGTTAGAAAAAAATAAAGAGATTATGGCGAACGGTGAAGTTATCAAAGCTGAAGCCGCCAAATTGAAAAAAGACGGCGAAATTGGAAGTTCTATAAAAGCAAAGTTTTCCGGAAAGATAAATGAAGGTCTTAGTGTTGCGAAAGCAAATGCCAACGGTTACAAAACCACTTTGGCCTCTTTAAAAAAACAAGCTCAACTGGCCACAGACTCATCATACCTTGAATCCAAGCTCAGTGCGACGGCCGATTACGAAACAGGTCTCTCGACCTATTCCATTCAAGTTGCAGATTATTTGGCTGCCGAAAAGTGGTTGCAAACTGGGGGTCTGCCAATTCCAAAAAAAGTGGCTGATATGATGTCCTCTTACGAAACCGAGGTCGATTCGGCGAAAGGTAACATTACAAGCCACCAAATTAGTATCGAAAATTACTCCCAGGAAATAGCTAACCTGGAAGCCAAGATCCAAAAAGCAGAAGCCGAAGAGGCCGCGAAACTCGCCGCCGCCAACGTTTCCGCACCGGCCACACCCCAGGATAAAGACAAAGAAAAATTAGCAGAGTTTGAACAAAAGGGAAAACTGCAGATTAAAGCGATCTCTGGCAACCCGGGCTTTCGCGAGTGCGGAATGTCAACGGCCGAGATTTTAGCCATCCAGTGGTACACCGGCAACAACTACGGTTGGATCAACAAGGCCCTGCGCCAGGGCGGAGAAGAGGCTAAAAAAATTGAGCCCGTGCGTCTAGTCTTAAATGCGGCCCTAAAAAAACTAGCGCTTTACGCCGGGAATGTAGGACGCGGAACCAGTCTGCCTGATAAAGAACTCGCCAAGCATGTGAAAGGGGCCGTCGTGGATTATCCGGCCTACACCAGCACGGCCATCGGCAGTGGTTTCCCCAGTAAACATACTTTTGTCATAAAATCTAAAACAGGTCGTTACGTGGGTTCGCATTCGGACAATTACAGCGAAAAAGAAGTCCTGTTTGCCGCCGACACAAAATTTAAAATTTTAGAAGTCGATGGAAACAAAATTACCATGGAAGAAGTCTCTCCGTGATTTGGTTTTTCGCTCTTTTCTTCGCGGCCCGGGCTCAGACCTTGCCGTCCGGCTGGAAGCTTGTCCAGTATCCCGGGGTTCACCAAGCTTGGGTGAATCCGCAAAAACCCGGGCATATGATTGTCCTGACACAAAATAAAACGCCGCAAAGTATGTCGTTTAAGAACCTAACCCGCGAACAAATCGCGACGGGACTCAGTGCCTACCGCCAGTTGGTGATGGCGCAATTGGGTTTTACAGATTGGAAATTAAGAGAATTTGATTTTGTTGCTGGAGCCAGTGACAAGATAACGATGCAGGGAAGTTATAAACGACCCGGCAACGTGGCGGTCCAATTTTATGAAAATCAATTTTTTTCAGGGAACCATTACGAGCAGGTCAGTTATCTGATCGAGTCCCCTCGGCCACCGACCAACCTGAAAGAAATTAATGCCCTGCTCAATCGATTATCGCAGGGAAACCGAACCCCTGCGCAAGCCGACGATTTCGACGGTACCTGCGTTGATTGCCTGCTGCCGCAAATCGAAGACCTCCGACCCTTGCAACAAGTCAAAAATCAGATTGCCGAAATCACTAAGGCCACCAGCCAGTGCGCCAAAGACGCATGGCTCTTTGATCCAACAAAAAAATCTATTTTTTCGGAAAAAGGATTTGCTCGCGGAACCCAAAGTCGCGCCGAAGTCGCCGCCCGAGCTTTCTTGACCTGCAATTACGGAGTGCTTTCGGGTGCCGGAAAATCTTTTCGAGACGTTGTTATGGCCGTTCCCAGTCTTATGGGTTTAACCTGGCGAGGGATGAAATCCGGGGGCCAAGCTTTGATGAATATTGAATACAAAAATTGGCTGCAGGGGTTTTCGGTTCAAAAGATTAAAGATTCTGCCGGCGGAGTGCTTACGGTATCCAAAGACAAAGTCGCCGGAGCTTTTAATGCCGCAAGTGCAGCAGTTTATAACAGCTTCCAAGAGGGCGGGGTGACCGGATCGATCGCTGCCGTCACGCAAGCGGCCTACAATTCTTCGCCCCACCATGCCGTGGGTCACTTCTTAGCCAAAGTCGGATCGGAAATCTACAGTGCCGTTGCCACCGAGTGGAGTGCGCTTGCCTGTATGGAGCCCGAAGCTTTAAGTCAGGCCATGTGCGAGATCGCAGGGTATTTGGCCATCGATATTGTCACGGGAAAATTGATTTTGTCGGGGCTTTCAAAATCGGGTCAAATGAAAGGCGCCATCGCGAAAGTCCGGCAAAAAATGGAAAAAGTTCCCTTGGCGGGCGATATCATCACCCGGAATTTAAAGACGGTGGAACCTTCGCGCTGTAATAAAGTTGGTGAATCCGACTGGAAAATTGATTCCGGATTTAAATTGCAAGGCCAAGATCTGAACGTCTTCCGAGAGGGAGCCCTAATTTTAGCTCGCGGTATTTCACCAAAAACAGGAAAGCTCGATTGCTTTGAAGTCCAGGGTTCATTGTCTTCAAAAATTACCGAGCGTTTGGTTGCGACCGAAAAACGAGCTGAATCAAAATCTTTGTCCGGCCAAAGTGATTTCTTTTCGGCAAGTAACGGAACTTACGCCCGGTCCACCGACGAATTTATTTCAGGGGTCAATGATCGCGCTGGAATTGAAATTTCTGGGGGACAGTCCAAAAAATTAGCAAGCTCTTTGTCGCAGAACCCGGATCAACTGGAACGTTACGGAGACCTGACCCGAGCAGTGGATGACATGAAACAACGCGCGAAACTTCCCGGAATGTCGGCGGACCAAAACTTGGAATTAAAAAAGGTCATCACCAGCAGCGAGGAAAGTTTGAAATTAATTAATTCAAGCCTGCCGACCCTGGATAACCCAATGCTTTTTAATTTAAAGGTTCTTAAAGAAGCTTTGCAGGAAGCCGCGGTTACCCAAAAACCTGAAACGATTCTGTTGATGAACCGGGCTCTTTACGAATTTAATAAAGCCGCAAAAAAGTCCGGCGGAAGTTCAACCAAAGCTTTAGAGGCTTGGGAAAATACCCTTAAAATCGAGCGCAAACACTTGACCAGTAAAGACATTGATCGCGCTCGAAGTTGTTTGTTTAATCCCGCCGGAACTCGCTAGAGCCTTTGCCAGAAGCTCACACTACAGTTCAATCGGGAATGAAGCACTGACGAGCCAAGTTTTGTTCTCAAGCTTCACATCGCTGTAAGAAGTCCCCGGAGTAAATGGTCCGGCTTGTTCCAAAACTGTTTCTCCGTACTTCAAGTTTTCGTACTCCAGATTAATGCTGAAAGCTTGCACACGAAATCCCAAACCCAAACGCGGACCTGTGGCGTTTTTCAAATTCACATCCCAAGCGCCGCTGGCTTCCGGATTCAGTTCACCGCCCAGAACATAGGCACCCCAGATTCGTAAACCCAGATCAGGCATTTGAAATCCCAAAACGGGTCCGTAATTCAGGGCCTTGGAGTTGGCGTCATAACTAACCGAAGAATCTTTGAAAGTCGGAGTGGAATAGCGTCCGTCAACGCCCAAGAAAAAAGACTCATTTAAATGAAATCCAGCGCGTATTCCCAAGCCCAAACCTTGCGTCTTGCCGGTCGAGCTCGACAAGGGCGATGGCCAGTTAACGGTGTGATCGCCCAGCTCATAGGTAATCGCAGGTTCCAGAAAAATTCCGCTCGGAGATTGGGCTAAAGCAGGGCTGCTCAAGCCTAAGATCAAAGCAGAACCCAGTCCGGCAATTATTTTATTTAAGTTATTCATTTTTAAACCTTTCGTTGAAAGTTGAAGCAATTTTTTCCTCTTTTTTCCTCTACCGCAGAAGTTCTGTTGCAAAGGGTGGGTCAGGTTTGAAATCGAAAAGAAAGCAGTTTTAGACGTGAATTGCAAAAAAAAGGGGAGAATTGCCACGCGAGGCTTTCAAAAACGCAATGCTTGCAAAAACGTAAAGGTGAATTAGAAACTCTAAGTCTATGGCAAAAGTGACCAGTGAAACTGTTGAAAAAGCATATCGACGTTATGCCCGCTATTATGATTTGGTTTTCGGGGCCATTTTTCACCCAGGGCGGAACACTGCCATCGAGCATTTGCATTGCAAAACCGGAGAGCGAATTTTGGAAGTGGGAGTCGGAACAGGACTTTCCCTAAGCCTTTATCCGACCGACGTCAGCATCGTGGGGATTGATCTCTCCGAGGCAATGCTCAAGCAAGCACGGAAGCAGGTTCAGGACCTGAAGCTGAGCCACGTCGAATCCCTGATAAAAATGGACGCCCAGAAAATGGATTTTCCCGACAACAGCTTCGACAAAGTGGTCGCGATGTATGTGGCGTCTGTCGTGCCCGATCCCAAGCTGCTGGTGGATGAAATCCGCCGCGTGTGCAAACCCAACGGACAAATTATATTTTTAAACCATTTCCAAAATAAAAACCGAATTGTGCGCAACTTAGAAAGCCTGATCCAGCCCCTGGCCAGGCATTTGGGATTTCATCCCGATTTTCCTTTGCAAGAGTTTTTGGAAAAAACAGAGTTTCAAGTCACCACCGCAATTCCAGTTAATCTGCTGGATTACTGGACCGTACTGGTGGGGCAAAATAGAAAAGACCTCCGCAAAGACGGCCACTGACGACAAGCCAGACAGGAGCCCATTTGCGGCACCGAAACACTGGCGGACTTGGCTCCAAATAAAAACTACGGGGATCTTGCGGCAGTTTTTATTGGCTAAACAATTGCTTTAGCTCTGTTGCATTCTTAAACCTAAACAGGAGATTAAAGATGAAACGGATATTCGTCGGGACACTGGCTGCCCTTGTACTTACCACCACCACGGTTCAGGCACAGACTGATTGGGGCCAACTTTTTGGTCGTGTGGTTGGCGGCGCTGCTGGTTTTTTGCTGGGCAAAGAGGCCTGTGGAGTTTTATTTGATGGAGCTCGGCCAGAAAATCGAGGCTTTGCTCAAGGGATCTGCGCTGTCGGCGGTGCCGTTGCAGGGGCCGTGATATTGGGTGAATTAACCAAATCAGGAAATCAAGAAGACATTAACGACTACATGGATACCCATCGCCAAGCTTACTCGGGCCCCATCGGGGAACCCGTCGAACTTCGTGCTGGCGGCTACCGCGGTCGATTTACTCCGATGAACGAGTACCGTCATCGCAGTTCGGGCCGAGTTTGCCGGGTCATTCGTTACGAAGCGATCGATTCCAATCGACGTCCCGTTTACCGCTCTCAGGTTCGGGATCGCAACAACCGCGTACGAAACGTTTCTTACGTCGAGAAATTTGAATGTCATATGGGACAAAATCAGTGGGCCGAGCGCCGATTTGAGCCCAACCGCTATGACCGGTTTGACCAAAATGATCAGTTTCAGAACTACCCATCCCAGGGACAATACCCACCCCAAGGACAAAACCAGCCCCGCTACCCAGGAGTTCGCTAGTAGTTGTAATCCACCAACTGCCGAAAGTAGTTGGGAACCGGAGCTTTGAAAGTCATTCGGGTTTTTTTAAAGGGATGCGTGAATTCGATACTGAGCGAATGCAAGCGCAAATCCTGAAAACCCGATGGCGTTCCATATTTTTGATCGCCCACGACCGGGTGCCCCAGCTCACTGAAATGCACGCGGATCTGATTTTTTCTGCCGGTCAGTAAATTGATTTTGACCAAACTAAATTTACCGGTTTCTTTTAAAACCTCGTATTCCGTATGGGCCAGACGGCCTTGATTGTCCGTGGGGCTTGAGTGAACGACGTAGTCTTCGTCTTCGGTCAGGTAACTTGAGATCGCCCCTGATTTTTTATCGAGCTTCCCGTGCACGATTGCGTAGTAGGTCTTTATCGTTGTTTTCCAATTGTCTTTTAAATAAATCTGCACGTCTTCGGTTTTAGCAAAAATCAAAATTCCCGACGTGGCTTGATCCAAGCGATGCACCACAAAAACGCAATTGCGAGACCGGGCGTTGCCCTTGCGCACGTACTGGTTGAGCGCACTGTGAACCGTGTTGTCTTTGTTCCATTTCGCAGCCACGGTCAAAATACCCGGAGCCTTGTTCCCGACGATCAGATCAGGGTCTTCGTGCAGTATTTCAAAGCCCTTGGGTTGGTATTTTTTAGGGATCTTCTTCACTTACCTTAGAAACCTAATATCTAATCTATTTTTTGTCCAGGCAGGAAGATTTTCTGGCAGGTCTAGATTTTCTAGTAAATATCATTCTGGGATTGTTCTGGCCCGACTTCGAATTACCGTGATTCGAAGGAGATTTTATGAAAAATATTTTACTCAGTTTGTTCGTCGCCGTTTTGACTTCTGCGACCCCTGTTTTGGCCAAACCCGCTGTCGGGTATTTTACCTTTGCGTCGGACGCAAATATTCTGCTGCGGCAAAATCTGGCTTCGATCGCCAGAGATTTGAATGGCAACTTAATGGTGGGCGGGGATTCAGGCTATCCTGAAATTAGCCCTGAATTTGTCCGCGTGATGAACAAAGCAAATAATCTGGGAGCGCAAAAACACGTGTACCTGGAGGGGCCCGGGGGTCCCACAGGCAATGGGGGCATTGCCGGCGACGAATGTCAGCGAATGATCCAGCGAGCCCGGTCCGTGGGAATTTCGATTGATCAAAATAATTGCTCAAGCCGTGCGCGTTGGATTCGCGCATGGAATGCCAATGGCTGGTGGCTCAGTACCATTAAAGAAATCCGCTATTT
Organism: Bdellovibrio sp.; assembly: GCA_043759945.1. Classification (GTDB taxonomy): domain Bacteria; phylum Bdellovibrionota; class Bdellovibrionia; order Bdellovibrionales; family Bdellovibrionaceae; genus JAYUPS01. The sequence goes on along the minus strand of JAYUPS010000155.1, from coordinate 63 downwards.
TTACGAAAAGTTTAACGCGGTCTCTTTTGAAATCGATAATCTTTACCGCGCTGGGGTCGAGTC
>JAYUPS010000154.1:0-10053 GCA_043759945.1 Bdellovibrio sp. | reverse complement strand
ACCGCAAATGAAAAGAAAAAAGAGGAAGATGGAATGGTGGATATGGTTCCCACCCGCATCGTCGAGCGTCTACCCGACGGCAATTATCGGGTGAAGGGTCAGCAGCCCTTTATGATCGGAAAGCGCGAGTACAAGGTCATCGTGACCGGAATTGTTCGTCCGGATGATTTCAACGATGAGGGAATCACAAGCAATAAACTTCTAGATCCACAGTTTGATGTTGTTAGCCTGCGAAGGAAAAACTTATGACTCGAATACTGACTAGAAATCTGATGAGAAATATTCTGTTGGCACTTTATTTTATCATCGTCGGACTGATGGTCGAAAGCACCCATGCGGCTCGATTGAAAGACATCGCCAGCATTCGTGGCGTCCGTGAAAATCAATTAATTGGGTACGGGATTGTGGTGGGTCTTAAAGGTACCGGGGACGGAAAATCAGAGTTCACCGGAAAATCCATGGCTCGCATGCTCGACAAGCTCGGCGTAAAACTAGATGTTCAACAAGTGGAAAGCAAAAATGTTGCGGCCGTTATTATTACGGCGACTTTACCTGCTTTTGCAAAGGCCGGAAATCCGGTCGACATCACGGTGTCCGCGCTCGGAGACGCCAGCAGCCTGGAAGGCGGAACTCTTTTGCAAGCCCCCCTGCGCGCCGCCAACGAGCAAGTTTACGCCGTAGCCCAAGGGTCTGTGACCATCGGTTCTAGTGGCAAAGAAGCTTTCACCACCGTTGGTCGAATTCCCAATGGTGCGATTGTGGAAAAAGATTTAACGGCCGATTTTTCCACGCGCAAAATGTTTCGTCTCACGTTGATGAATCCAGATTTTGTGACGGCAGCACGCGCCGTAATGACAATCAACAAAGAGCTGGGTGGCTTGTATGCCTCGGCCAAAGATGCCGGAACGATCGACATCGTGACGCCGTTTTCTTACGAGGGTAAGGGCGTCGAGCTTTTGGCAACCATCGAAACGATCGATGTGAATCCGGATTCCAAAGCCAAAGTTGTTATTAATGAAAAAACAGGAACCGTGGTTATTGGCGAGCGCGTGAAGATCTCAAAAGTTGCGATCGCGCACGGAAATCTTTCCGTCAAGGTTGCGGGCAAAACCGAAAAGGACATGGCTGCGGACAAAGTGGCTGTTTTGGATTCGGGAGTTTCCGTCGGAGATCTGGTTCAGGCACTGAACAAGCTGGGGGTTACGCCGAAAGACCTGATTGCACTGCTTCAGAGCATCAAGGCCGCGGGAGCTTTGCACGGAGAACTTGAAATTTTATGAAGAGGATATTTATCGCTCAGGCTCCATGGATGGGGTTTGGGCACGGGGGAGATGGGTTAGAGATCAAGAACCAAGGACGGTTTAGATACTCTTTCGTTTTCTCGCAGGAAACAGGAGCTCGATTTCAGCACTCGCCAAGGATTGGCGTACAATGGCCGAAGCGAGGAAGTCTCAGTGCAGGATGCACGCTGGACTCTGATCCTTTCCCCCAATTTATTTCTCCTCCTTTTGAGGAGGTATTTTGTTTCCCCCCATCGGGCGAAAATGTCTGACATCAAGGGCATAAAACTTCGTCAAATGACCACGCCCGAGCAGCAGGATAAGAAAATCCGGGACGTCGCTCAGCAATACGAAAAGCATTTTTTGCGCGAATTGGTGAAGTCGATGCGCTCGACAGTTTCGGATGGTGGACTGGTCGAAAAATCACAGGCCGAAAAAATCTTTAGCGAGCAATTGGACGAGCAATATGTGGATCAGTGGGGGAACAGCGGTGGGATAGGACTTGCCGACATGATCCACAAACAAATGCTCGAAAAATTTGGAGTCCAGCTGGGGATCAAAGCGCCGATTAACGGTCTGCGCGGACCGGTCCCGCTGCAACCTCGAGATAAAGAAAATCTTGGGTTTAAGACGACCCAGAAGCCGGACGGGCTCGAATTTAAGTTCAAGGACCTCGCAAAATTGTCGCGGGATTTAACCAATCCGTTTGACGGCACCATCACCGGAATGGAACAGCTCAACGGGCAGTCCTTGCTTAGCATCGAACATCAAAATGGTTTCCAGTCGCTTTTAAAATTTCCTACCCCAATGGCCAGTCCGTCCGCCAGTAGCAATGTCCCGGTGACAAAAATCGGCGACTTTGTTCCTGCGGGTCAAAGTCTGGGCCAGTGGGCGTCGAAATTAGGAGACTTGGATTGGGAATTCAGTCCAGTCGGGATCCGATAATTATCCAGAATCATTTAGTTCATTCCAGTCTCAATATGGTACATTGGTACTAAGAGTATTGGAGGCTTCCAATGAAGATTACACATAATAAGGTCGGTCAGAATTTAAACCTGCAAGACACCAAAGGTGCCGGAAAAACTTCGGGTGCTAAAGGCATCGCGGAACAAGCTGGGTCTACCAAAGTGAGTGACCTGGGTTCTTTGAGCGGTTCGTCCGACGCCACCAAAGTGGAAATTTCTTCGCGCGCTCAAGATATTAAACGCGCTAAAGAAATCGCGATGGCGTCACCGGATGTTGACGAGGCGAAAGTTTCCCGACTGCAAAAATTAATTGACGACAAAAAATATCAAACTGATGCGGCATCGATTGCCGATCGCATGGTTGATGAACAAATGAAGTGGGAGTAATCCTGAATGGAACAATCGCGGGATCAAAGGATTGAATCCGCCTACCTGAAGCTCACGACAAATCTCGACGACATGACTAAGTCGTACAGAAATTTGTTGGAGCTCGTGCGAAAAGAAAAAGATTTTCTACTGGGCGCGGATCTCAAGAAGTTGCAAGAAAACAATCACAGCAAAGAAGCCGTGCTTTTCAAGGTTAAGGCTTTGGACGTCGCGCGCGAGCGTTACGCCAAAGATTTGGCCGATCAACTTGGTGGCGATATAGCTAACCCTCGGCTCTTGGAATTGGCGCAAAAACTGTCCGGGACCGACAAGGGCGAAGCCTTGCGCAATATGCACTCGACCCTCGAGCTTCTGGTGCGAAGGGCGAGCGAGATCAATCAAGAAAACGAAAATTATGCAAAAGCGGCTTTAGGAAATTTGAATGGCGCTCTCAATGATATCAAAGGCACCTTGTCCGGCAAAAGCACTTACGAGAGCAAAGGCAAGATGGCTTATGGCCCGCAAAAATCGGGCAACTTCGTACGCCGTGAGGGATAAACTCAGGTCGCGAAGGGTAGCAAGCTAGGACGGCGGAATGGGTAAGATTCACTCGATGATGGACATCGGGAAGCGCGCAATGATGAACAGTCAAAGCTCGCTTCAGACGGTGGCTCACAATATCGCGAACAAGTCGACCGAGGGGTTCTCGCGCCAGCGAGTGGACCAGGTCACTGCTCCGCCGATCACCGAGGGACGCCTGCAAATGGGTCAGGGCTCGCGCGCAGCCCAGGTCACTCGAATAGGGAACCCATTTTTAGAAAAACAACTGCAGTCCGCGACCGGAAATATGGGCCAAGCCACCGCGCATTCCGAGGGCATGTCTCGGGTCGAGCAAGTCTTTAACGAACAGCAGAACAAAGCCCTCAATTCCTATGTCTCTGATTTTTTTAATGCCTTTCGAGAACTTTCAAACAATCCCGAAAGCACGACGATCCGTACGATCGTGAAAGAAACCGGCGAGTCACTCACAAAAGACTTTTTGCGCGTTGACACCCAATTGACGGAAGTTCAGCGGGATATTGATTTTCAAATCAAAGCGCGCACCGAAGAAATTAATAACATGACCAAAGAGGTCGCTGATCTTAACCAACAAATTGCAAATATTGAAGTTCAGGGAACCGCCGCCAACGATCAGCAGGATCGTCGTGATTTATTAGTTAAAAAATTAAACGAGATCGTCGACATCCGCGTCGCCGATGGCGAAAATGGACTGATCAGTATTTCGACTGCGGGAAACGCTCTTTTGGTTTCCGGTTTAGATCATATGAAATTAGAAAATGGTGTGGACGAGAAAGGTCGCGTTTCGATTTTGGCCTCGGTCAGCGCCAACCACCCCACCAACGACATCACTCGTCGTGTGAAGGGCGGAATGCTCGGCGGATTGATTCAGGTGCGTGATCCTGTGATCGATGGTCTAAAAGAGCAGATGGATAATTTAGCCTTTAATATTTCCAATGAAGTGAACGAAGCTCATGCGTTGGGATTTGACCGGCAGGGAAAACAGGGCGTTTTGTTTTTTGAAAATTTGGCCGGGCCCCAAGAGGCCGCAAAATTCATGAAAATGAACAAAGATATTCTCGGTGACGTCGGTAGAATTGCGGCGGCCGCCAAACCCGACGCTCCTGGCGACAACACGGTGGCCAATGTGATTTCACAGATTCAATACAAGCAAAACATGGAGGGCGGCACCGCGACGATGGATGACTACTACAACTCCATTGTCGGAAAGCTTGGGGTGCAGGCCGCGCAAAGCAACAAACTCAGGGAGTCTCAAGGAAACATCTTGCAACAAATCAGCACTCTTCGAGAGAGCGTCAGTGGCGTGAGTTTGGATGAAGAAGCGACCAAGATGATCGAGTATCAAAAGACTTTTGATGCTTCGGCTCGACTCATCAAAACTGCGGACGAGATGTTTGATACCGTCTTGTCCTTAAAACGAATGTAAAGGAATTAAGTTAAATGCGCGTCTCGGATAAAATGGGCCTTGATCAAGTCAATCGCAACATCCAGAAGAATCGTTCCGAGATGTCGGACTTGCAAACCCAAGCCGCTACCCAAAAGCGAATCAACAAACCCTCGGATGATCCGGTGGCGGCGGCTCGACTTTTGGGGACGCGTTCCGAAGATCGCGGCAACGCCCAATATCTAAAAAACATTGCGGCCGCACGTTCGTTTTTGGAGTACACCGATCTTTCCATCGGAGAAATGTCCGAGATGCTTCTGCGCATGAAAGAACTGGCGATCCAGCAGGCCAATGATGCGGGGGCCTCGGCCGAAACTCGTAACGTGGTTGCCGAAGAGGTCGCACAAAGTTTTAGCCAAGCGGTTCAAATTGGAAATCGCAAACTGGGAGAGCGCTTCGTATTTGGTGGCTATCAAACCACGAAAAGTCCCTTTAACACCGCGGGCGATTACCAAGGCGATGACGGGGATATCAACGTTCTGATCAATAAAGACGCCTCGATAGCTATGAACGTCCCAGGGAACCGTGTTTTCATGGGCCAAGGCATCAGTGAAGATGGCCTGATCCGCCCGCGCACAGAGCCGCCAGGAACCAAGGAACAGCTGCGAGATTTTCAACAAGACGAAATTCGACGCGAAGAGAGCATCAAAGATTCGGAGCAAGAGCCGCTGCGTTTACGGGCACCGGCTTCGGAGTATTCAGGACGTGTAAAGACACAGACCGAAACTCGGGCCCAACCCAACCAGCAAGGGATCAATGTTTTAGGGGCCATCAAGCAATTTGAGATTTCATTACGCACCAACGACAAGGCAGGGATTCAAGACTCGATTGATCAAATCGATAAAGCCATAGCTCAGGTCATTCATGGACGAGCCCAGGTAGGATCCCGGATTCAAGTCTTAAATCAGGGGCAAGAAGCCCTCCAAAAGGCCGTGGTCGACAACAAAGCGGTCGGTTCGACCCTGGAAGACGCCGATGTTTTCCAGGTCATGAGCGATATCGCCCGAACAGATAGCACTCTTAAAGCCAGTCTCGAAACTTCCAGCAAAGTTATCCAGCCTAGCCTTCTTGACTTTCTAAGATAGAAAATATAGCTAAAGGCCCTCTTAATTACGTCCGAAGAGATTCTGAGTAATTAGATGTTCTGCAGTTGTCTTTTTGAAAAACTAGGGGCGTTGGAGAACGCCGTCACAGCATCAGGGAGTGATTATGCTGGTATTAACAAGGAAGTTAGGCGAGAGCATCGCGATTGATGATCATATCAAGATCCGTGTGGTTCAAATCAAAGGGAAACAAGTCCGGTTAGGTATCGAAGCTCCCAAGGAGACTAAGATTCACCGCGAAGAGGTTTACCTCGCTATCCAAGATACCAATAAAGAATCCTCGGCTATGTCGACCGAACGTACCCGCTCTGTGTCGAAGATGCTTAAACCATAGCGTCGAAGATGCTTAAACAATAACGTTACCCTTTTTTTTGTCTTGCTGTGTCCTATCTTTTGGGGTGTGATCGCAGCTCAAGACTAGTCTGGTTTTCCAGACGTTTGGAGGGGTCCAAGCATGACAATTAATACAACTCGTTTTGGTCAGGTTGGTATTCAAAACGGAGATATCCTGGCTTTTCCGGAAGGTATTCTAGGATTTGCGGAGCTTCACAAGTTCGTGCTTTTGGACGATCCAAATGACGACATCTTCGCATGGCTGCAAAGCTGTGAAGAGCCAGCCATTGCATTTCCAGTTTTGGAGCCGGAACTCTTTCACGAAAATTACAAAATTAATCTGGCGAAAGCGGATTTCGAGTCGCTCAAAATGACGACTTTGGAAAAAGCTCGCATGTTTTGCATCATAACGATTCCAGATGAGCCAACACAAATGACGGCAAACCTGAAAGCGCCCATCGTAATCAATGCGGAAGCGAAAGTGGCTCGTCAGTGTGTGCTTCAAGACAACAGCTTAGCGATTCGCGAGCCGGTGTTTGCAAAACTTCAGCAGCGAGTTTTAGCAAATCCTGGAAAATCGATCAAAAGTCAAAGCCCCGCGATGGATGTGGCGATTCGCATGCCGGCCGACAAAACTCTTTAGGTGCCAGGGTCCGAATTTCCGATTTTTAAGCTAACTTCCGTTTAACTTCTCTTTTTAGCCGTGCGCTTGGATTTCGTGAAATCCTTAGCGGTGGGCGCACCGCTTTCGTCCTTTTTACGTACGGGACGACCGCCTTTTTTTGCGGCCTTTTTTGCTTTGTTAATGTTGGCGTAGAGCCCAGGTTTTTTCTTTTTAGCCGCGGCAGATTTCCCCGTTTTTTTTGTCATATCACCTCTGACGAGGTGATAAGCAAGAAGTATGCGGTGGAAAGATTTCAAGTCTGATCAACATAACTCAAGAGGCCTTTAAAAAGTCGTCAGAGCAGCCAGGTTAAATCGGCTGTCATTCCATTTGGTTCCCGCCAGATTTTGATTTTTGTAATCCACAAGCTCCGCACGAAGCTGGAGTTCGGATGCCAGACGGTAATGGGCCGCGACTCCGTAAGAATCAACTTTTTTCACAATGCCGCCAACCAAAGGATCATTGTCGATAGCTTCCAAGCGTAGACCCAAAGTGAAATTGTCGTTGAACTTGTAAGACGCCAGCGCCATGGCTCCGGTTCCGGCCTTCTCAAGATCCGTGGTGTCGGCAGAGGTCAGACTGTTCTTGCTAGGATCGGAAACCATCGTGTATTCGAGATCCAATGAGAATCCCCCTAAAGTAGTTCCCAAGATCACATCGATCAAAGTTCGACTGCCCATCTCGAGACCGTCGGCTTTGCCGATGGGTCGGGCTAGATACCCCAACTGTCCACGGTAAGAGTCTGTCCCGAAACCAACGGCTGCGCCGTACTCTGTATTTTCGTCTTTTGTGGTCGAGGTTCCAAAAGAGCCTTTGTTGTTTGGATTGGCGGCCAAAGCTTTGAGGTAAACACCGTTAACCAGGTATTCTAATTTCAATCCTGTGTGAGTCACTGGCAGAGTGGCATCGTAGACTAAGCCTGTTTTACCAAAAACTCGGTCTTTCGAATCATTGAGCTCGACACCGTAGATTGTATCGTATTGACCTAAATCAAAAACAAGTCCGTCGATTAGTTTGTACCGAACATAAAGCTGTGAACGGTCAAACCCGAGCGCCAGATTCGCGTTGTTAGATTGATTTGGAATCGGTGGGGTGGCGTCTTTGATATCCACATCTTTCGCCCGTCGGATGGCGATATCGCCGACAAAAGAAACTCGGTCTTTTTCGTAGTTCAGGTAAAAAGCCCCTTCTTCGATAGCAAATCCCGACTCGGCCCGTCCGTTGGCGGTCAGATTATTTTCTGTTTTGTAATTGTTGAATCGAATATCGAAATAGGCTCCGAATTTAAACGGAGAAGCGGCGGTAGCCTCGGTCGAGGAAACTTTACGCTCGGGGGCAGCAACTTGGGCTGCGGCAGCGGGAACGGGCGCAGCGGCGACTGGCGGCGCTACCACAGCTTTGCCGGCCGACTGTTTCTGCTGAAATTGGCGAATCTCGCCATTGGCTTTCCACGTTGTTCCAGCCCACTCGTCATTTACTTTATCGAAATCGGCCTCGTAGCGATAGGGCCCTTCTTGAAAGCGCGCCGTAATTTTGTTACCGACACAAATAATTTTCTTGGCAATTTGAGGATTGGATTTTAACAAGCAGCCGGAAAAATCAAACTCGACTTTGACATTCGAGCAAGTGTCACCGGAAACAACTTTGACCGCTCCGCAGGTTGCCGCAGGACTGTACTCGGCCTTAGCCCAGGCTCCGTTAGAAATCGCAACCAAACAAGCCAACATCAATACCGAGGGGATCTTCTTTATCATCTTAATACGCCCTTAATTGTGGTTAATAGAACCTTAATTAGAACGCCAAGTTTTGTGAATTTCAAGCCTGATTTTTACAGACCAACCGACAGTGGTCCAGATCAAAACCACTAAGGTTTTTAAGCGTCAACGCCGATAGTTTACACCATGGACGACTTTGAAAAAGAGCTTAAGAATGACTTTATTGGCGAGGCCTTGCTCAACCTGGAAGAAGCCGAAAGCGCCTTCATGTCACTTGAAAGTACTTCCGATCGCAAGCCACTTTTAGATTTGATATTTCGGTTGGCTCACAACATGAAGGGCGGGTCTCGGGCCGTCGGATTTGCGGAAGTGGCCGAGTTCACTCATCACTTTGAAAATTTAGTCTTAAAGATTCAAAAGAATGAAATTCCTTTTTCCAAGAACCTGGTTTCTATCTTGTTGCTGTCCAACGATCGTCTTATAGAAATGTTCGCCGCATTGAAAAGCGATCTCCATGCGACGTTCGATAACAAAGACCTGATTGCCGAAATTTCTAAAGCCATGGCTGCGGATCCTGTTTTGCCCTCGCTGACCGAAGACGCGGCCGCACCTCCGGACGAAGCGGCATTTTTTACTCCGAACTCTGAAAAAGCAGTCGTGGCCCAAGCCCCGAAGCTCGAAAATAAAATAAAAAATGAAAAAGCGGAAGGGTCGAGCGACGAGATCGTGCGGGTCGCGCTTTCGAAAATTGACGATCTGAACGACTTGGTCGGCGAGTTGATTGTTTGGCAAGGCGTTGTCCAAGAGCAATCGAAAAGCTTTCTTTCAGAAAAAATGAGCCGATCGCTGATGCAGACGCTAAAGATCTCAAAGGAAATTCAGAGCCTGTCAATGGGGCTGCGCCTGCTCCCCGTAAAACCGCTTTTGCAAAAACTCCAACGTGTAATCCGAGATACCAGCCAGGCCTTGAATAAAGAAATTGAGCTTCAGGTCGAGGGTGAAGGCATGGAAATAGATAAAACAGTGCTTGATCGGCTGACAGATCCGCTCATTCACATTATTCGAAATGCGATCGATCACGGAGTTGAGCCTGGATTTGTCCGACAAGCCGCGGGCAAAGATCGAAAAGGGCATATTTTTCTTTCATTTCGATCCGAAGGAAATTCTTTGGTCGTAGAAATTAAAGACGACGGAAGCGGAATAGATGCGAACAGAATTCGCACCAAGGCGATCGAAAAAGGTATTGTTAGCGAAGGAGCTGTTCTAACTGAAAAACAATTAATCAGCCTGATCTTTCATCCGGGATTTTCCACGAAAATGGAAACCAGTGAAATCAGTGGGCGCGGCGTGGGAATGGATGTGGTGAAAACGAACATCGAGCAGGCCGGTGGTCAGGTTGAAGTCGAAACCAAAGTCGGCAGCGGAAGTCGTTTCTTGTTGAAAATTCCCCTGTCCCTGGCAGTCATCGATGGCTTGGTTGTTCACACCAATACCGGGCGCTACATCGTCCCCTTGAGCCAAGTGCAAGAAACCATCAACTTAAACACGCAAAAAATATTTTCGGATCGGGCCGGACTGATGTCCTCTTTCGATCTTCGCGGTGA
>JAYUPS010000153.1:0-3838 GCA_043759945.1 Bdellovibrio sp. | reverse complement strand
CTGGTTGGTAGCTGTCTTTCAGCTCAACCCATGGGTTCGTTTGCAGCTGTTTCATGCCCAAAGAAATACGTCGGTTTTCGAGATCCACTTCCAAGACTTGAACGTCAACTTCGTCACCGATGTTAACCAGTCCTGAGGGATGCTTAACTCGTTTTGTCCAGCTCATTTCTGAAACATGGATCAGACCTTCGATGCCTTCGTTCAATTCAACAAACGCGCCGTACTCTGCCAGGGATACAATTTTTCCATGGAGTTTGGTGCCGACCGGGAACTGTGCTTTTACAGCTTCCCAAGGATCAGTTTGCAGTTGTTTGAGACCCAAAGACACACGTTCCTTTTCGTTGTCGAATTTCAGAACTTTCACTTGGATTTCGTCCCCGACATTAATGAGCTCCGAAGGATGTTTTACACGTCCCCAGCTCATGTCTGTAATGTGGAGTAGCCCGTCCATGCCGCCCAAATCGATGAAGGCTCCGTAGTCGGTGATGTTCTTAACAACTCCGGTAACCACAGATCCTTCTTTAATTTGATCCAACGTTTGCGTGCGAAGAGACTCGCGCTCTTGCTCAAGTAAAGCCCGTCGAGACAGAACGATGTTGCCTCGTTTTTTATTGAACTTGATAACTTTGAATTTGTACTTCTTGCCGATGTAGACGTCCATGTTGCGAACCGGACGCAGATCAATTTGTGATCCGGGCAGGAACGCCGTAACACCGATGTCCACGCTGAGTCCGCCTTTGACTTTAGCGATTACAGTGCCTTCGATAACCTCTTCATTTTCAGCAGCTTTCGAAATATCGGTCCAAGCCTTCATCATGTCGGCTTTGTTTTTAGAAAGCCCGATCATGCCATTTTCGTTTTCGATGCGGTCGATTAGTACTTCAACCAGATCACCGGCTTTGACGTTACGTACTCCATCAACGATGCGAAATTCGTTAATTGGAATCAGACCTTCGGATTTGTAGTTGATATCAACCAGGACGTAATCTTGCTGAACTTCCACAACTGTTCCGTTGACGATGTCGCCAACATTGAAATCTTGCTCTTTAACAGCAGCTTGAAAGAGCGATTCAAAGTCCGAACTTCCCCCGAGGGCTTCGATCCCTGGATTCATTGGAACATCTTTATCACCCTGGTCCAGCATCGCGAGAACTTTAGCCTTCTCTTGCTGGGATTTAGATAGTTGACGAGTCATATACAAAAAAAACCTCCTGGTGGATCCTTGTCGCTTAATTACGATGTCAAAGTCCCGAGAATTTCTTGATTCAATGTCTTCAAGATTTGGACTATTTAGAGGGGACGCTTGTTGCGTGTCAAAGGGATTTGTTGCGGTTGGACAGGAAAAGCGGCCTGTGTTAGCGTCCCCGGCCATGAAACTCTCTCATTTTGCTTATTTAGCCCTGGTCCTGACTCTCACGGCTTGCCAAACAAAAACTCCGAAAACGACGACACTCGCGCAGAAATCCACGGCGGATCGTGCAACCACCGAGGCCTTCGGCAGCGAGTATGCAATTTCAACTCAAGGCAAAGCCGCCACCCGCGCGGCCGAGACCATGTACAAACAAGGCGGGAATATGATCGACGCCACCGTCGCCGCCAGTTTTACCATCGGCGTCGAACGACCGCATTCTACCGGAATCGCTGGGGGTGGCTTCTTGTTATTCCGGGATGCAAAAACAAAATTAATCCACGCCGTTGATTTCAGGGAACGAGCGCCCTTAAAGGCCACGGCAGAAATGTTTTTGGGCCGCGATGGCAAAGCAGATCCGAAACGATCGGTTTATGGCCCCCTGTCGGTGGCCGTTCCGGGCATGGTTGCCGGGCTCTATGAGATTCATCAAAAATTTGGGAAATTGCCATGGGCCAAAGTTTTGGAACCGGCTATCGAATTGGCCGAACTGGGATTTCCAATTTATCCTTCGCTCCAACGGGCCATGAGCGAGGAAAGAAAAAATTTGGCAACAGATCCCGCCGCGCGAAAAATTTTTCTGGATCCCGACCAGCAGGTTTGGGCCGAGGGTAAAACTTTAGTTCAAAAGGATTTGGCGGAAACTCTCAAGCTTATTGCACGCGGGGGGAAAGATGAATTCTACAGCGGGTCAACCGCGAAGCGCTTGCTCGGCTTTATGAATAAAAGTCGTGGAATTTTAACGGCCCAAGATTTAAAAGACTACAAAGTCATTTGGCGAACCCCGGTTCAGGGAAAATTTAAAAATTTCGAAGTTTTCTCGATGCCACCGCCGAGCTCTGGGGGAATTCACGTCATTCAATTTTTGAACTTCTTGGAAAATGACAATTTGAAAAGTGAGGGGATTTTTTCAAAAAAAGCCATCCACCTGCAGGCTTCGGCGCTCCAGGCCGCGTTCACAGATCGTGCCCAGTATTTGGGGGATCCTGATTATTGGAAAGTCCCGGTCCGTGGGCTGACGGCCAAAGCCTATTCGCAGAAGCGCCGCTCCGAAGTGAACTTAGAAAAAGCTCGCACGATTAGTGAAATTTCTTTTGGGGATCCCAATCCCTTTGAATCCACCGAGACCACCCATCTTTCGATCATGGATAAAGAAGGTAACGCGGTGGCCACCACTCAAACCATCAATGGTTTTTTTGGCGCGGGCGTGGTGGTCCCCGGCACGGGCATTGTTCTAAATAACGAGATGGATGATTTTACAGCCCAGGTGGGAGCGCAAAATATGTTCGGGGCCGTGGGGGGCCAAGCCAACGCCATTGCGCCGAAAAAAACTCCGCTCAGCTCAATGTCTCCGACAATCGTCATGAAGGGTGAAACTCCGGTCATGAGCCTCGGGGCCCCTGGGGGGACACGTATTATCAGCTGCGTAGCGCAGACAATTCTTAACCATCTGGAATTTGAGTTGCCCCTTTTTGAATCGGTGGCGGTCCCACGACTGCACCACCAATGGAAACCAGATGTTTTAACCATCGATCCCCCGGGGCCGACGTATGAAACGCGACTGGCGCTGGAACAAATGGGTTATAAAGTTGAGCTTAATGCGGTGCCTTGCTACACCATGGCGGTTTCCCGAGACCAAACCGGAAAGTTCACGGCGGTTTCAGATCCTCGTGACGTGGGGATGAGCCTCGCGAAATAGTTTATGTCACGGCGCGAATTAAAGAAAAATAGCTCTGTGACACTCTTCGGTCTTTCTCCTAGCCTATCCGAAGAATCAAAGGAGCTTCACAATTATGCTGGAGAATAGCCAAGGAATGTCTTTACCCGGTGTCTTGATGGCCATAGCAGTCACGGGGATTGTTGCTGTTTCTATTACCAAACTGGCAACAGATTCGATGCAGCAAACTAAGATGATTGAGTTTCACCAGACCGCTCAAAATGTACGATTGGGATTGATTGGACTTTTAAGCGATCAGCAAAGCTGTGCAAGAACTTTTAGCAATGCAAGCCCCTCAGGAACCGCCACCAGCCCAGTTACCAATGCCAACGAAAAGACCCAATTCTTGGGAAAAGATGGCACCGAATACATGGCAACCACCAAGACCTATGAAAACGGCTCAATCGTACTAAGACGACTTTTCTTTCAAACTGCGATGCCAGCGCCAAATCCTCCAAACACCTTTATGAAATTCAACATTGCAGAAAATCGTGGCTCAGCGGAGCTCACCGTTTTACTAGAAACCACAACTCCCGGAACCGGCGGATTAGATATGATCCCGGTAAGAATAAAAATGATTGTAGATTTAAATGCTGCCGATGAAATCATTGCCTGCACCGCCGTCGGAACTAATCAAGACGATATTTGGCGGCTTAACAATGCAGGTGAAGTTTTCTACAATGGAGGCAATGTAGGAATAGGGCTCAATAATC
>JAYUPS010000152.1:0-3856 GCA_043759945.1 Bdellovibrio sp. | reverse complement strand
CGTTGAATTTTTAGTAACGGCCAGATCTTCGACCGTTCCGATGAGCTCGGTTGAATTTCATCAAAAGGGACCCGACGGAGTTGTGAAGTCACGGTCTGCCGCCGTTGTGATGGCTGGGCTCACGATGGGATGGCGAACCAACACGGTTCCCAATGGGAATTACGAAATCTGGATGACCGGAAAATTAAAAACAAATTTGACCGAGGAGAAAATCGAGACCGCGCGAATGAGTGTGACCGTTGCCAATTAAGCCGCGTTGGGCGCTTCTTGTGTTCCTACTCCTGCAGAGTTTTGCAGTTTTTGGTCACGCTCACCTAAAAAGTTTGCCCGATGACGATTCTTACGAGGGTTTTGAAAAAGTTCCTTTTTCGGTGTGGCTCCGAAAGTTCCGGTCGGAATTACAAAACTTCTCCGAACCCCAGTATTCGGAGGAGCAGAAAAGCCAAATTTTAAAAAACTACAATCACCTGGATCCCCAACGCGAAATCTCGACTCTGCTCTTAGAAAAAGCGGTGCTGTACTACCATTGGAACTTGTCCTCGATCACCAATAAAAACTACCTCACCCTGATTGATTTCGGAAAGTATTCGGCCTCTAAAAGATTTTTTGTTGTCGACATGACCAAGGGTACGGTTTGGTCGACCCGAGCGGCTCACGGCGAGGGCAGTGATGCCGACGATGACGGCTACGCTGAAAAATTCGTCAACATCTTGCATTCCAATTCCACGTCTTTGGGCGCTTACCTGACTGCCGAAACCTATATCTCGGATAAAAATGGTTTGTCGATGCGGTTGGATGGTTTGGCGCTCACGAACTCTCGAGCTCGCGAGCGTGCGGTCGTGTTTCACGGAGCCAACTACATTCAGGACAAGAATGTTAAGCCCGGCCGGTCCTGGGGCTGTCCCGCGATCCCTATGGATCAGCGCACAAAAGTCATTGCTTGGATTCAAGGCGGCAGTATCCTGTATGCGGGAAAAGATTAGGGGGCTTTTATGAGGCAATGGATTTTTCTTTTGATAGGTTTCGCCGGGCCTTCACAAGCTGAGAGTCCACTTTCGGCGGGCGTTGATATTGTGAAGCGTTCGTGGGAGGGGTCATGGAGAGCCGATTGCAGACCTGTGTCCCGAGATTTAAGCAAAGCAACGACTTGGAAGAGCTGCGCTCCGCCGCCAGCCTGCACGGACCGCCAAGCGATACTCAAGGAATCCGGCACGACACAAAGACTTGCGGCCTGGCGACTGCGCTGTGCGGGTCGTCGCGTGCAGATTCCCGTCGACCGGGATCCCGTTTGCACTTTGCCGCTGGGCAATCCCCACACGATCGTTGTGCATCAAACCGAGGGCAATCCGACCGACGGTCCAGACACCCTTCAGAAAATTCATCTCAACAAAGGCTGGGACGATGTTGGCTACCACTATATTTTGACCAAGACTCGCGCCGGTTGGCGGGTTTTTGAAGGTCGGGTTGACGGCACCGAAGGCTCTCATTCGGGCCCGGGCTTAAATGGGCAAACTGTTGCGATTGCGGTTGCGGGAAATTACCTGCCCAGGTCCCGCAGCAAAGGGCCCTTATATAGGGCTGCGCCCGAGCCCGAAGCAATTCAGTTGTTAAAAAGTTTGGTGCTTAAAGTGAAAGCGCAGTACCCCTCGATAAAATTTATCGAGGGGCACGGAGAATACAAACAACGAGGAATGGGTTGTGACACTGATTGTCCAAGCCCTCCGCTACAACAGTTTGTCAATCGCACGCGTTCGGTCTATTTTCCCTAACCGAGGGCTTTATGTTTGTACCAAAAATTAACGATGGAATTCCTGAAGTTTCTGTCCATCAAGTCCAAGAAATCTCACTTAAAGATTCTTCGGTACGGTTGATCGACGTTC
The DNA here is from genome assembly GCA_043759945.1 of Bdellovibrio sp. Lineage (GTDB taxonomy): Bacteria > Bdellovibrionota > Bdellovibrionia > Bdellovibrionales > Bdellovibrionaceae > JAYUPS01. The sequence continues at coordinate 1,976 of JAYUPS010000152.1, read as the reverse complement.
GCCGTCCCGAAGAATTTACCGGAGAGCTTGGACACGTCACGGGGGCAAAACTTGTGACCCTGGGGCCCGAGTTCTTAGAGTTTCTAAAGCAGGCCGACAAATCTCAAAAGTACGTTTTTATTTGTCGCAGTGGCGCTCGCTCGGGCCAGGCCACTTTAGAATCCCAATCCCAAGGCTTTCAATTTATCGCCAATATGACTGGCGGAATGCTCAAGTGGAACGAAGCGAAGTTGCCGGTAGAGGGCCCTTAGCTGGCAGTCTCAGGGTAGGCCTGCACACGACGTAAATGGCGCTGCCAACTAAAATAACCAAAGACAAAACTAAAACCCAAACGGGTTGCGCAGAATATATCAAAATGATCGCGCTCAAAGTCATTCCCAAGAGTGCCGCGACTTTACCGCCAAAGGGGATCGATCGATTTCGTCGCCAACCGCGCACCGGAGGTCCAAAAACCCGGTGATTCAAAATCCAGTTTTCCAAACGGGGAGAGCTGTAACTAAAAAAATACGCCGCGAAAATAAAAAAGCATGTCGATGGCAAAATGGGTAAAAATGCACCCAAAATACCTAAGCCAACAAATAGAAATCCAAGAAGCAGGTAGGAAGAGCGTTTCATGATTGACTCGGGGTCCTCGGACCATGTTTACAACATGCTTGATGAAAAAAGGAAAGCGGAAAACCCAAGATCCTTGCCCCGGTTGCTTCCTCCATCAGACGCGTTGCCTGTGTGACCAAATTCCGTATTTTGATCTTAAAACCAAGGTGAGCTTGATCATCCATCACCGTGAACTTAAGCGCACCACCAACACCGGAATGCTGGCTATAAAAGCTCTTGCGAACAGCAGTGTCTTCGTTCGGGGGCTGGTCGAACAGCCCTTGAATTTTACAGAAATTTTCGATCCGAATTATTTTCCGGTGCTGCTTTACCCGAGCGACGGCTCGGTCGAACTGAACCTTGAGTTTTTAGAAACAATCTCAAAGCCCGTCCAGCTTTTGGTGCCCGATGGCAATTGGCGCCAAGCAAGCAAAGTTTCGATTCGCTCCCAAGAATTGAAGCAGGTGCCCCATGTTCGGCTGAAAGCCGTTGAGGACAAACATTTTCTGCGTAAAGAAACCAAAGCCCACGGGATGGCGACTTTGCAGGCCATCGCAGAGTCTTTGCGGGTGATTGAGAGCCAGGAAATTGGCTCGGCACTTCAGGAACTTTATCAACTAAAACTAACGCGGACTTTGCAGGGCCGCGGAGATACTAAAAGTTAAATGACTGCATCAATTTTTCGGCAATGGGATTTGCGACTTTGCGCTGCACCGACATCAAAAAAATCTCTTCGCGCACTCCTTCGAGCAGTCCAAGTTCCACCAGCTCTCCGCTTTGAATGCGAGACTGGGCCGTGGGACGAGCCGAGGGGGTTAGCGCCAAACCTTGGGCGGCGATGAGTGTTTTTAGGCCAATGTCTTGGGTTTCCGCGATCACGTCGAAGCGGATTCCGTGAACCTGGCTCCAGTGTTCCATATCGTAACGTAACTTGCTGTCAAATGTGGGAAGAACCATGGGTTTTCCAGAAATAGACTTGGGAAAACCTTTTTTGAGGTGCCGAAACGCCGGAGACCCGTACAGGTAGATGGGGCGTTTTATAACGCTTCGGTAGGTTAATCCCTTCGTTTCTTTCGAAGTGGGAACAAAGTTCGTCAGAATTAAATCCAAATGATGCGCCAGCAATTCGCGGCTCAGCTCTTCGAAATTTCCCTCGGTCAGACTGAGTGTGCATTGGCCGATTTTGTAAGCCGCCATCGCAAGTTCGAGCACGGTTTGTTTGGGAATGCAGTCCAAAGCGCCGATCTGCACGTGCAGGCGGCTTGGCGTGACCCGGTCGTGCAGAGCCTCGTACATTTCGTTACCGATTTTAAAGATATTTTGCGAATAGGAGAGCGCCATTTCGCCCTGTTCGGTCAGGACCAATCGTTTGTGCTTGCGGG
>JAYUPS010000151.1:0-3873 GCA_043759945.1 Bdellovibrio sp. | reverse complement strand
CAAAATTGGAAATTGGAAGCAGACGCCCGCGAACTTTTGCTTGCGAGCCAAGAACACACCGTTGTTCCGGTCGACCGGCAGACCTATTTGTCGGAGATCACTCAGACGGTGCGCAAGTATAAAAAGCGCGTTCATGATTTGGCAGAGAAAGCCTCTCAGATGGGCGCCATTGAAAAAGTAAAGGCTCTTAAGCCTGATCTGGATCTCTTGTCAGTGATGCAAAAACTGGAAGCCGAGTTTACGGCAGAAGAACTGCGCAGGCTGCATGGTTTTGAGGAGCTGAAGAAAACTTTCGATGCCCCGGAATTGGTATTTAAAGTGCGCGACAAAGAAATTCGTCAATCTTTGCGAAAAATTTCTTTGAGTGGAAGTTCGATTAAGCGCGTGGTCGTTCCACGCCTTAATGACTGGGGAGAACGCTTTAAGTATTTGGGTCTAGAAAATGTTCCGGGCGAATTTCCCTTCACGGCCGGGGTCTTCCCCCTTAAAAGACCCGACGAAGAGCCCAAGCGCATGTTTGCCGGCGAGGGCGGACCTGACCGCACCAACAAACGTTTCCATTATTTGTGCGAGGGCGAAAAAGCTCACAGGCTTTCCACGGCTTTCGATAGCGTGACCCTGTACGGGCAGGATCCCGATTTGCGCCCTGATATTTTCGGCAAGGTGGGAGAGAGCGGTGTGAGCATCGCATGTCTGGACGACATGAAAAAGCTTTACGCCGGATTTGATTTGTGTGCGCCCACGACCAGCGTCTCAATGACCATCAATGGCCCTGCGCCCATGATTTTGGCTTATTTTTTTAACACCGCGATTGATCAGCAAGTGGAAAAAAAAGAGCAGACTCTCGGCCGCAAACTTTCCGAAACCGAGTGGAAGGAAGTTTCTGACCTGACCCTCACCCAAGTGCGCGGCACGGTGCAGGCTGATATTTTAAAAGAGGACCAGGGTCAGAACACCTGCATCTTTTCAATCCAGTTTGCTTTAAAAATGATGGGGGATATTCAAGCCTATTTTACCCAAAAAAATATTCGTAATTTTTATTCCGTTTCGATTTCGGGCTACCATATCGCCGAGGCCGGCGCCAATCCGATCAGTCAGTTGGCGTTCACGCTTTCTAACGGCTTTACCTTTGTGGAGTATTATTTAGCCCGCGGCATGAAGGTCGACGATTTTGCTCCCAATCTTTCTTTTTTCTTTAGCAATGGTTTAGACCCCGAATACACGGTGCTCGGACGGGTGGCCCGACGGATTTGGGCTGTCGCCATGCGCGATCTCTACAAGGGTTCGGAGCGATCGCAAAAGTTAAAGTATCATATTCAAACAAGTGGTCGCTCGCTTCATGCCCAGGAGATTGATTTCAACGACATTCGCACCACGCTGCAGGCGCTGATTGCAATTTTTGATAACTGCAACAGCTTGCACACCAACGCGTTCGATGAGGCCATCACCACGCCGACGGAAGCCAGCGTGCGCCGGGCAATGGCGATTCAATTGATCATTAATCGTGAGTTCGGTATGGCCATGAATGAAAACGCGCTCCAGGGCTCTTATTTTGTCGAAGAATTAACTGATTTAGTGGAAGAAGCAGTCCTGGATGAATTTCTGCGGTTGAACGAGCGGGGCGGAGTTTTGGGCGCCATGGAAACGCAGTACCAGCGCTCTAAGATCCAAGAGGAGAGCCTGTTCTACGAACATCAAAAGCATTCGGGGCAGTTGCCCATCATCGGGGTCAATACCTTTGTCGACCCCAAGACTTTGGACCCTTTGTACACTCCGCCTAAAATTGAAATGGCAAGGGCTACGGAAGCCGAAAAGAAATCCCAACTAAATCATGTTGAAAACTTTAAAAAACAGCACCAGCCCGAAGCCCATAAAGCTCTGGAAAACTTGAAGAGAGCCGCTCTTGGCGGGCAAAATATATTTGAGGCTTTAATGATTGCAGCAAGACATTGTTCGCTCTATCAAATGACCTCAGCTCTTTTCGAAGTTGGTGGTGAATATCGGCGGAACGTCTAGACTAAAAATTATCGCAGCCGTGGGGTTTATCGGTTTTGCAATATTTGCGTACCGGTATTCGACGTTTCGAATTTCAAAAAATTTCGTCACCGTTGACGAGGGACGTTTTTACCGCTCAGCTCAATTAACTCCCGAAGAACTGCGCCAGGTGATTCTAGAGAAGGGCATCAAGACTGTGATTTCGCTCAGGGGCGGACCCGAACACACGCAGTGGTATCAAGATCAAGTGAAAGTCCTGCAAGAGACCGGGGTTGATTTCAAAGTCGTGTGGTGGCTGGCGGAATATTTTCCACCCAAACAAGAATTGATGAACTACCTCGAATTGCTCAAGACGGCGCAGTATCCGATCTTGGTGCATTGCCGGGTCGGGTCGGACCGAACGGGTTTGGCCACGGCGATTTACGCCATGGATTACCTGCGCACCCCCAAAGAGCTCGCGATCGCGCAGCATTTAAATTTTGATTACTGGCACGTGCAAACGTTTAAGCCCGCCATGGTTGAGTTCGTTAAACGCTACCGCGGTCCCCTGTGGGCAAAAAACGAATTCGACCCCTGCGCCCCCGAGAATCAGCGTTACATGGAAAATCCAAATTGTCCCAAGCTTGCAGTCACCGACGACGTGACCGCAACAGATCCCAGAGATTCGAATTCAAGCACAGTGTCTTCGGGCCAGAACTAGTCCCGTTTTTACACGCAGGATATTCTAACCAACTCCTCAGTCCTTTGACTGCGAACGAAATCAACCGACTAACTCCAAAGAATTTCCCAATCTCTCCGCGACAGACCCTTCAACCTGAGCTTTGAGTAGGAAATTCTGCCCAGCGCCTCCTGTTCGTTGAGCTGAATGTAATCCTGCATGACCCGGTGGGCTCGACGGCCTTGGACAACCTGAGAAAAGGGCCGGTAAATCCAAAGTCCGGTTCCAGGACTCGGGGTTTGAGTCGGAGTTGGGGTATCGGTCACGCGCAAGCGTCCGTTATTTTTCAGCTGCTGCGCGATTTGACCAGAAAGCACCCGAAAGAACTTCATATAGTTGGACCTTTTGGAGGCCTGAATCAGGACGTGAATGTGATCTGCCTGAATCGAGTACTGATCCACTTTGATATAAAACCGTCGTGAATATTTTTGTATCAGGTTGGTAATGGACAGAAAGTTCTGATGGGTGCGCAACGAAGTCGTGCGAAGCCGTCGACGATCAGCCTTCAGGACTAAATGAAGAGAGTCTCTTGTGGAAAGCGGACGATAACCTCGTCCTGATCTTTTCTTTCGCAAAATTCCTCCGTGCCGCAGGGAATCTTGTTTTCCCAGGAGCAGAATCTTTTTTGGAATTAACATTTTCTGTCCACGCGCAGCGTGACCGATACCCCGACCCATAACTTTGACCTCCGATGGAAATACAAAGCAGAGGGGGTGCCAGTGTCGACGGGGCCTTAGGATTGTTTCGAAGGAATCCTGGTGTCCGAGTCTCGGTGACCGATACCCCAAGCTTGGGTTGATACCTTTAGCCTGGAGTGGATGACCCAGCCCGAAGCGAGGTCTTCGACTCTAACCCTCGGGGTTTGTATCGGGGGTATCGGTCACGCACACCGGCCAAGCCCAGCGTGAAAAAAATGCAGGGCTGACGTTTTGGGAAACTCTTTAAACCAATTTTCACCTGGAAAAGGTTCACAAACCTTCGAGCGATGCGTTCGTTCCAGTTCAGCTCCAAATCAGATTGGCGCGCAAATTGGATAGGGTTTCAGGGACAAGCAATTGAAAGAACCCGATTAGAAAAACCGATGAATTGAACCCGAAGAATGAACCCGACGAATTTGAACTGAACCCGAAGGAGGTCTCGTGTTGAAAAAAACACTGAAA
>JAYUPS010000150.1:0-3886 GCA_043759945.1 Bdellovibrio sp. | reverse complement strand
TTGATTTGGCTTCTCCGGCATTAAATTATGCGGTAGCCGTTGGTGTTCACAATCCAAATTTACTGTGCGGAGGATCTACACTTCTTCGACCTTATACGGCGCCCGAAGCGACCGGCGGTCAAGGCGATTTAGGCCTTCTCCACCGGGTAAACACGATTAAACTAAACAACAATCAAGTTAAAATATTCTTGGGTGGAGATTCTAACGGCAGTGGCCGGCATGGCGCCTTTGCCACAAATCACTACGTCATGGGCGGACTACTGTTTGACCAAAGTGGCAATCAGATTTCCGAACATGCCACGATTGTTTATTCAAAAGCTAACAACCAAGAAATTATTTTCTCAGGACTTGATCTTGCGGGCGACGCTGTAAAAACAATTCGAGCTGTTATGTTTGATTCCTTGCAGGGTCGGCTGATGAGCTTCTTGGATATTTAATTTTTTCTTTAAAAAGGATAACTCGATGAAAATTTCAAGACGACAAATGATTAATTCCTTGGGTATTGCTAGTGTGGGCGCGGTGGCTCTCACTTTTCAAAACTGTTCGAAGGCCGCTTTTTCACAAAACGATCTCGATTCCCTGTCCCAACAAGGCAACCCGGGCTTGGGACCTAATCCTAACCCCACTCCAGGTCCCAATCCTGGTCCAACTCCGAATATTTGCAATCGACCTTTAAGTATTTTCGATGCCCCGGCAAAAGCGCCAGTTTCGGTTGCTGGTATCGGCACCATCAACGGAAGGTCGGTCTCTCCCTCAAACGCCCAACACGACTTGAATTCCAACTTTTACGTGGCACCACACCTAGACCACTCTACGGGTCTTCAAAAGAATCAATTTATTTTAACGGTTGATGTGGGAGCAAATCCGGCCCTAGGAAACTATAATAAAACCTCGAGCAACAACACAGTAAATATAGATATCATTACGGACATCTATGTATTCCGGAATGACACGGGTGTTTTACTGTTGTGGAAACAAGTTTCAGCCTCCGACTTAACTCCGTCCGCTTTTTTCCTCCTCGAACCATCGCTAGTCAGCGCCGGCGTAAAATTGACTGTTGTCTGCAATTCGATTCAAAATGGGCTCTTTGGCGAGACGATTGATTTGGCTCAAGCACCTTTGGCTTATTCCACTGCCGTCACACCCTTCAACGCCGCAGTTTCATTTGGGGGATCGACGATTCATCGTCCTTATGTCGCCGTGGATGCCAGCGGCGGACAAAATCTTTCGGGAAATAATCTTCTCCTTCATACTCCCGATTTTTTCCTGATAACAAACAACGAAGTTCGGGTTACATTGGGTCCCAGTGCCGCAAAGCATGGAGCCTATGCGGATGACCACTATGTTGCTGGCGGAATGTTGTTTGATCAGAATGGAAATTTACTCTGCTTAGCTTCCGAACATACAAGAGCGTCTGCCATTAATCACATTTTGATTTTCAGCGGTTTAGATCTTGCGGGTCGAACTGTAAAGGATTTACGAGTCGTCATCTTCGATACACTGAACGGGATGCTGAGCGGATTTAAGAAACTTTAACATTTCCGATTTCATTGACTGCCTTTCTCCCAGGATTTAGCCTGATATTGGGAGAATAAATGAAACAGTCATTGGGTATTTTCCTGATCACCCTTACTTTTTTCGGTGCCATTTCTCAGGCAGGTATTTCCGTGAGATGCCCCTCCACCGCAGGCAAGCTTCCTTTTAAAAACGTGCGACTTTACGATGGCAATCCAAAACAGAACCTGGATATCCAGCCTTACAACGAGGAAGATCCTTTCCCGCATCGGTGGCTCGTCAAAGGCACCGAACCCTGGTATGCGTGCGAGTACGGAAGCCGATCCCGAAGGCTTATCTCCAAAAAAATTGAAGTCGACATTGATCTTTGCAGGTCTGCTGAATCGGTCAAAGGCTCCGGAAAATTTGACTCCATCAGATGCGAGTAGGTAACATCGCCCTTATGGGAATCCATGTTACCTTTAGAACCGCCACCACTCAGGACGCCCGCCTGATCCAAACTTTTCAATTGGCCATGGCCTGGGAAACTGAAAATTTAAAACTCGATCAGGATGCCTTGAGTGCGGGCGTGAATGCCGTTTTCAAAAATCCCAATCTCGGCACCTATCATGTCTGTGTTTTTGAAAATCAAATCGTCGGCTGTCTATTGATTGTCCGAGAGTGGAGTGATTGGCGAAACGGCTTTGTTTGGTGGATTCACAGTCTGTATTTCAGCCCCGAGCACCGCGGACAGGGCTTATTTTCAAAAATGTATTCTTACATCCAAGACTTGGTAAGAACTGACCCGATGGCCCGGGGCCTTCGACTTTATGTTGATAGAACAAACCTCAAAGCCCAAGAAATTTACCGAAAAATTGGGATGTCGGATGACCACTATCAGATGTTCGAGTGGATGAAGTGAAGATTACTTTTTAGATTCAAAAACAAAAGGATAATTAATTTCGGCAACCTCGCCTTTTGGAGGGGCAGGATACGTTTTCTGAGCGATGACATTAGTCACGCAGCCTTCGACTTGAGAATCATTCACGGTTGTGCTTTTAATCTCAGACTTGCTCACAGATCCATCGTCTTTGATGACAAATCGAACGACAATTTTTCCCCCGAGCGACGGATTATTGGGCAAGCGATTTTCGTAACATTTTTTTACCTCAGAAAGTGAAGATCTAATAGCACGTCTAACAGCCTCGCGATCGATGCCTTTTTTCTCTCCGGCCGATTTGCTTTCCGCAACTGAGGTAGCGACAAAAAATAAAACGCCCAACAAGGTAAGAACTTTAAAATTCACAACAGCCCCATTACTTCAGGTTCGCCATCAAACATAGAAACTCGAACGAAACATCCACGCCCACCAGCGAGGTAATGTCCGCGTGATCATACGGCGGCGAAATCTCGACCACGTCGGCGCCCACAAGATTTTTTATTTTTAGGCCGCGCAAAATTCTTTGGGCTTCGTAAGTCGTCATGCCCCCGACCACCGGAGTTCCCGTTCCGGGGGCGTAAGCCGGATCCAAACAATCCACATCAAAAGAAATGTAAGTGGGCTCGGTACCAAAATCAGGAAGACTAGCAATCAAGTCCGAAAGCTTCGATTCGCGAATATCGTCCATCGTAATTACTTTAATTCCGTGCTTCTTAACAAAATTCAAATCATCAACGCCCGTCAAGGGTCCTCGAATTCCGATTTGAACCATTTTTTTGGGATCTACCAGACCCTCTTCGACCGCGTGCCTGGCAAAAGAACCGTGGTGGTATTCTTTGCCCCAAGCCGCAGGGTAAGTGTCCAAGTGCGCATCAAAATGCACAAACGCCAGCGGCTTTCCGACTTTTTTCCGCAGAGCACGCAGAACGGGCAAAGTCGTCGAATGGTCGCCGCCAATCGAAATAAATCGTTTGTTGGCGTTCACGACGCCGGTCACGAAGTCTTCGATTTTTTTATAGGTCTCTTCCGCATCAATTGGCACCGTTGAACAATCCCCAATGTCAGCCACTTTCAATTTCTCAAACACATTCACGCCGCGGGTCCAGTGATAGCCCCGCCCTAACGAAGATGCTTCCCTGACCCGCTGGGGAGCAAATCGCCCTCCGGGTCGGTAAGACACCCCTCCGTCAAAAGGAATTCCAAAAAAAGCCACGTCAAATGGATCTGTAAGTGAAGCCACCGGCAATCGAAAGAAAGTTTTCAATCCCGAAAACCGAGGAAATTCGCGTCCGCTCAATGGCTTGAAATCCAAACTAGAACCCCCTATAAAAAGACTTCATGAAAAAGCTGCCGTCTAAAAAACTAAGCCCTCAGATTCTGGCCCAAGTTCTAGTTGATTGGTATCGCCTGAATCGACGCGACCTCCCGTGGAGGATTAATCAAGATCCCTAT
>JAYUPS010000149.1:0-3889 GCA_043759945.1 Bdellovibrio sp. | reverse complement strand
GATTTTGCAATCGTGCAGTTGGACCGGCCGGTGGTGGGCCGGAAACCTTTGACGCTTTCGCGGGAAGGCGTTGGTTTGGGTGAGAATTTATTTATGCTTGGGCACCCTCTCGGGGTTCCACTGAAACTTTCAACGAATGCAACAGTTCTACTTAATGATCTCACACGAGAAACATTTATTTCCAATTTGGATGCCTTTGAGGGTAACAGTGGAAGTCCCGTATTAAATAAAAAAAATGAAGTCATTGGTTTGTTAATTGGAGGCACGCCGGCGGCCTCGTTGATTGATGATCCCAAAGGGCGCAAATGCAGGGTTTACAATCGATGTGATGACAAGGGCGAGAATTGCACCGTCTCTGATCAGAGCACGACGATCTTTCCGGGCTTTCAGCGGGTCGGCTCTGAAGTCCAAAAAATCCAATCGATCCTAGAGAAACTGGAAAAATATCAGCGCGGCGAGGAAATTTAAGGCCTGTCTCAATACAAGACAAACAAGTCTTTAGGCTGGTCTTGATGCAGACCCTTCGATGAGTTCTTCTACTTAGATCTAACCTAACCTATACTGAACTAGTGAAATTCATAGCCCCATTCGTAATGGTAGCGCTTTTTCCCTTGCAGCCTTGGGCTTCCGCCTGCGACCAGAAGTTTATGAATACAGTTGCTGCCAACTATCTGACCTTGGCCTGCAACTTAGATTCGGAAAATGAAACTAAGGCTTGCGATCTAAAGGATAATTACGATGGGCGCAGCATAACGTCAAAACGAAAATTGGAGTTGGATTCTTCAGGCTATTTGGGCGGAAAACCTGATGAGTTGGCAAAATACTTTTCGCAAATTTTTAAATTTTTAACCGGGAGAAATCTGTATCTCACGTCTGCAAAAATAATCCTCCATAGCTCTGAGGCCGGCGGAATTTGCAATGGGGATCGATATTTTTGGGACGATGGCGAGCGGGTCAACGTGGAAACGTTTGCAAACGACAAGTACGTCAAAAAGTTAACCGGAAGCAAACATTGTATTCCGGATTATCACCCTTTTGAAAATGCACAAATTGAAAGTTTTTTTAGCCTTTCAGATCAGCAGCGCGTGAAAGAGTTAAAAGACACTTCGACCTGCAAGTATTATACAAAAATCAATCGCATCCTAAAGAAACTCGTTCAGGAAAACGTGGAAATTGATACGAAATCTTCCGGCAAGGGGAAGAAAGCAGCGGAGAGCAGTGGTCGCAATTAAACTGTTTGGTTGAACTGCCAGACGACTAGATCCCTTCGGCTCGATGATTGATTATACCTAGATTGATTAGGCCTAATTAAATGAGCGTACCACTTCAAGACGAAAAAAGGTTCATTTGCTTAGTTGCAAAGAATTCGACTAAACTAATTATATGAAGAATATAAGAAGTTCCAAGGGCATGAGTTTGGTGGAAGTCCTGGTGTCTCTGGCAATTTTAGCCGTTGTTACAGGTGCCCTAACTACAGCTATTGTTAACATGATGTCTGCCCAAAAAACTTTGGAAACAAGGCAAAATCTCATGTCTCTCATCAGTGAAGTGCAAGCGCTGGCTAGCAGTGGAAGCACCTGTCAAAGTACCCTCGGAGGCCAAAATTTTAACTACGCTAGTTCCCAGTTACCAACCGGCAGCCCGGTTTCCCTAACGCTCGGCGGAGTCACCCACAGTAATGGATCTTCGATTGATAAATACGGTCTGCGGGTAAACAGGTTGTTTCTAACCGAAGGAACTTTGGCTGGCCTTGATACTTCTGGCCGCGAGGTCTACAAAGTGCAACTGGTGGGGCAGTTTCAACCAGGTTCCGCTCTCGCACGTGTGGGTGGATTAACAGAATTTGCCAGTCGTTCAATCGCGGCTATTTTTATGACTGTCGACCCTAGTGGCACCATTATTGGCTGCTCCTCGCTAAGTCCGATCGACCAAGGTCTAACGGCTGATTTCTGCAAAGGCATTGGTGGGATTTTCAATTCTTCAAGTAAAAAATGTGAAAAACTTGCCGACCCTAAAGATGTTTGCTTGGCTATGGCTCTGCCCTTCAATGCCAGCACTGGCAAGTGTCAACCCACCACAAGGGATCCTGCGAGCTCGGGATTAACATGCACCATTGTTTCGAATAACGTCCACGCATCTGTGGGTATAGTTACTGCCACTTGTCCGGCCGGAACTCAAATCACTGGCTGTTCAGGGGGTTGCACGGGGGGGTACGACGGACGCGGACACCCATATCTCGGGGGATACATGCTACTATGGAGATGGCGGGTGCGAGGGAAGGGCTCCATCTATTCAAGCTTACGCAAATTGCTGCAAGCTTCAGTAGGAACTAAGTGGGTTGCTCAAAGTTAAGTTGGGTTCCCGAAAGTTTATTAATCACGTCTTTGGCCTCGCACACTTTTCTCAACTCTAAAATCAAGTGCCCTGAGCACAACACATTCAAAGACTTACCGAGCTTTTCAAGTTCTCGGTACGCTGATGGACTGTTCTTCAATTTTCTTTTTCTAATACTGCGACGGCGAACGCTTGAAAGCTTCCACCAGATCAAGGGGAAGTACATTAAATAGATAAAAAACGAAGTCCAATTTACCCGTGCGGGATGAACGGTGATGATGTCAAAGCCTGCAAGCTTGGACAGAACTCGCAAACGCTGGATGCCGATAGAAAAAATGTGACCGTAATAAACCCTTCCGGAATCGTGAATAGAGTCGTGAATAGAATCGTGACTTGAAAACCATACGGAATCCACTTCGTTGGGCGGAAGCACCCGCAGGCTTTCCGACTCCATTAAAAAATGGCTCAATCGGCTTCGCAAATTTGAAGAATTGGGCGTGGTTAGAAGTAAATGTCCGCCGGGCTTTAGGGCACGGTTCATTTCAGTCAGTACTTTGAGTTGATCCGGCAGATGTTCAATGCCTTCTTGGAAAACAATCCAGTCCGCAATGGCCTCTTCAACCGGAAGAGAGTTTTGCAAGTCTGCGAATTCACATTGGCCCCGCGGTTCCTTAAAGAACTCAGGAAACAGGTCAAAGCTTCGTACCCGGGCACCAAAATCCAACAACAAGCCCGAGGTAAAGCCACTTCCCGCCGGAACATCCAAGACCAGTTTGGATTTAAACTCGGGCTTACGAGCCCGAAGGATTCTTGCCACCAGGTCTTTTACATCTTTGCTGCCAGTCCAATACATCTCTGCAATCTAACGAGGTTGAAAAGAAATTACAGTCCCTACAAAGACCGTTGACACATGGTGTTGCAATAGGTACCACAGGACCACTAAACCTTAATTCTCCTCCGAGGTCTCAATGAATTATGTTTTCGCATTTGTCGCTCTTTTCTGTGTATCTACTGCCCATGCTCTACCCGTTAATCTTGTCACCTGCGCTCGAATAGACAACGACATGCAAAACACAGAAGTTTTTGCGGTTCAAATCGACGGGCTAGACACCCAACTTGAATTTCAAAAAATTGTGAACGGCTACATCGCCGTCGATCAAATTTTGATGAATAATTTGATCTGCGAGAAAAGCAAAGTGAAGGGTTTTGAATCGGTAATCTGTTTTAGCAAAGCCGGAAGCGACAAAATGATCCTGGACATCGATCCGACATCCAAGCTTCCTTACAATCTGGTTTTGATGGCCTCCAGCTCATCAACCAAAGCTGGTCTGAGCCAGGCCGGCTTAAAAATGGATACTTCGAAAGATGTTTGGACTTTGTCTCGTAAATATTCGGCGACAAACAGCAACCTGACCTGCCGTTTTTAATTTTTCAAAATAAAATGCAGCCTGCCTTTGAGCAAGACGATGGGTCCCAGCGGGCTTCGGCAGATTTGTGCCGGCGTTTTTCAACTTCAGTTTCTAAGTTGAGAGCCGGAACCTCCCGCGATTTTTCA
>JAYUPS010000148.1:0-3951 GCA_043759945.1 Bdellovibrio sp. | reverse complement strand
TCCAAGATCGCCGGCACACCCGAAAACCCGGTTAGGTAAAACAGGTTGGATTCAAATTTTTTTGTCGTGCTCCCTACGGCAAAGGCTTCGGTTTTCAGACGTTGACGACGCTCGCGATACTCCATGCGACCTCCTGAAGACCAGGTTAGACTAATTTTACAAGGCCATTTGATCTTTCCATCAAAGTACCTTAAGATGGTACCATGTCAAAAATTAGTACCTTAAATGTCCTGTCCGAACTTAAATCTCTGATCTGGGCCCGCGGCTGGACCTATGCGGAACTGGCCAAAAAATTGGGGATGAGCGAGTCTGGGCTAAAGAAAGTAATGACCAATTCGGATATTAGCCTGGGCCGGTTAACCCAGATTTGTGAAGTCTGCCAAATCGAGCTGTCCGAGGTTTTGAATGCTGCAGATCAGGAACGCATCAGTGAGGTCTACTTGAGCCCGGAGCAAGAGCAGTTTTTGTTAAAAAACCCCAAGGCCTTTCGTTTCTATTGGAAACTGCGAGTGGATCAAATGACCCGAGGCGAGTTTCAAAAAAAGTACAAAACCGAGATCCAAGAAACCCAAAAGTGGATCGGGGGTTTGGAAAAAATTGGGCTTCTAAAAATTAGTCCGCGGGGGCAAATCGAATTTACGCACCAGGGTCTTATCCGCTGGAATAGCGAAAGTCCTTTGGTGAAGTATCTGCATTCTCTGTGGTCTCAACAACTGATCGAACGCGTGGTAAATAAAAACGGACCCTCGGACTTTATCAATCTGTCGGGATTGTATTTGGATCCGGTGGGCTTGGCCGAACTTCGACAAGAGTGCCTTGAGATTTTTGACCGGTATTCCAAGCTCAGCCAAAGGCTAAAAACTCAGAAGTCGGCTTTGCGGGTGGGCTTTTTAGCGACCTTCACGCAATTTGATTTTGACTTAAACGACTGAAGTAGGCTTGAATCCCGGCCTATGGCTGTCTTGCTCAATGTTCACGGAATTCAGAAATCTTTTGCCGCAAAAACTCTTTTTTCAAAACTCTCTTTTGGTATTGAAACCGGCCAGCGGGTGGGACTGATCGGCCCCAATGGGGCCGGCAAATCAACGCTGTTGCAGATCTTGGCGGGTTTGGAAAAAGTGGATTCGGGATCCGTTACTTTGAGCCGAGGCTTGCGACTGGGATACTTGCGGCAGAGCCCCACTTTTCTGGAAACAGAAACGGTTTTTGAAGCCGTCATCAGTGGTTCGCCGGATCCCTACGAGCCGGAGACTCTGGGATTAGCGAGTGAATTGATTTCGCGGCTCGAGCTCAATGACCCCGAGGCCGGTGAAGAACGTCCGGTCATGGAGCTGTCGGGCGGTTGGAAAAAACGGGTGGCCTTGGCCCGAGAGCTGATTAAAAAACCGGATCTTATGCTGCTGGACGAGCCCACCAATCACTTGGATCTGATGAGTATCTTGTGGCTCGAAAAATACATTAACAACAACACCGAGATGGCTATTTTAATGGTGACCCATGACCGGTTGTTTTTACAGAAAACTTGCAACGTGATTTTTGACTTGGATCCCAAAAATCCTGAGGGAATTTTAAAGTTCACAGGGCCTTACGCCGAATATTTGGATTACAAAACCCAAGTGATGGATGGAATGCAGCAGCTCGAAGCCAAACGCAAAAATTATTTGCGGAGCGAAACCGAATGGCTGCGTCGGGGATCAATTGCTCGACAAACAAAACAGACGGCCCGAATCAACCGCGCGGGAGATCTCAAAGATGAAGTGGCCGGCTTAAAAGCGCAAAACCGAGACAACAAGATCAATGTTGAATTTGCAGAGCTGGATCGCAGCCCCAAACGTATGATCGAGGCTAAGAAAATCACCAAACAAATCGGCGATCGCTATTTGTTTAAAGATTTTTCTTTTTTAATCGGTCCCAAGACGCGCATGGGTCTGGTCGGTAAGAACGGCAGCGGGAAATCGACTTTGATTCGCATGCTGATCGGCCAAGAATCGCCCGACACCGGCAGTGTTTTTATTAATGACGACATCAAGGTCGCCTACTTTGAGCAGCAGAAACAAGAACTTCAACAAGATGTCAGTGTTATGAAAACCATCTGCCCCGAGGGAGATTACGTTCAAGTTCAAGGACAACCCATTTTTGCAAAGTCTTATTTGCACCGCTTTAATTTTAAGACCGAGCAAATGGACCTGCCGGTGCGCCGGCTTTCAGGGGGCGAACAAAGTCGCCTGATGATCGCAAAGCTCATGATGCAGACCGAGCCGATTTTGGTGCTCGATGAACCTACCAATGATTTGGACATCAGCACGCTCGCAGTGCTCGAAGCCTCGCTCAAAGATTTTCCGGGAGCGATAATTTTAGTGACGCACGATCGTTATTTTATGGATCAGGTCGCCAACCGGATCGTGGCTCTCACCGACAACGAGGGCGAAGTTTTGCAGTTTGCAGATTTTTTTCAGTGGGAAGAATGGTTTGAATCCTCGGCCGGATCCCGCAACAAAGCAAAGTCTGCGGCGGCAAAAGCCGAGACGCAAAAATCGAAATCTAAACTGGGTTACAACGAACAGCGCGAATTGGATTTGATGGAGTCAACAATCGCTGAGGCCGAAGCGAAAGTCGCTAGCCTGGAAGAACAAATTAACGACGTCGAAGTTCAAAGTGATTACGCCAAATTGCAAAGCCTGGGAGCGGAACTAACTCGGGCTCAAACTCAAGTTGAAGAACTTTACAAACGATGGTCGGTCTTAGGGGCTATTGGATCGTCCCAAAAATAAGCATCCCGGCTTCGGTGTTTTCCGCCAAAATTCGGCTTGGATTTTTAAAACGAATTTCCGGGCGAACCGTCAGGGCCTGACTAAATTTGTAATTCAAACCCACGTGCGCGCGGTCTTCTAATTGCGTGTAGGTTGTAGCATCTTGCCCACGATTATTCATAAACAACAAATGTCCGCCAATGAGCGAAGACAACTTGTCCGTGTGGGCAAACAAAAGAGCTGGGTAAAATTCGACTTTGAATTCGCTCAAGCGCTGTTTTGCGACAGTTTTTTTAGTGTCGGCGTTGAACTGGCTGGAGGGCTCATACAGATATTTTTTAAACAAGGTCACCCAGTCCAATTTGAAACCCGAATTTCCGAATTTGTAAGAGGGGATCAGGGTTGTGCCCACTTCTCCTGTGCGCTGCCGGCTGCGGGAGTAGTCGGTCATTGTCGGCGAAGCGTTTAGTCCGGCATACAAATTAAAATTGTCGGTGCGGATCAGGCTCGAATTTGCGATCCCGAAAGTCACGTCATCGGGTTCCCAGTTTGATCCGTTCTCGTCGGGGGCGGACCGAATCGTGAATGGAAACTTTACTTTGAGGGACAGTCCCTGGCGCAGGCGGTAATCCAGGCCGGGTTCGTGAAACCAGCCCGACCGGTTGGTGGTTTTCTCGCCCTCGTTATCAAATTTGTAAGACTTAGTTGGTGTCGCAACCGAAGGGCCATCGATGTCGCCGAAATAGGTGATTTTAAATCCGCGTCGGCTGGTTGTTACTTTATCCAGGGCCTGAACAGAAGAATCCGAGGGGATGGTGGCTGCCGTGGTCTCGGTCGACGGGGCCTCGAGGCCCTCTTGAGCGAAGACCACCGTTTTGAATGAACCCAAAGCCAAAGTCAAAAACACACAAAAAAGACGAATCACAAAGCCCCCTTATGTAACCCTAGATAACCAAACGTGACCAAGGGCCTTATGCCCTGAGTTTTAGGGAAAAGCCAATTAACTTCCCGCATCAGGGCAAACGCTGACAGAACTTTGTAGTTCTTGGATTAGCTATTGACGCTTTGGTGGGCCAGGCATACAAAGACCACTCAATTACCTGTCGCGGGGTGGAGCAGTCTGGTAGCTCGTCGGGCTCATAACCCGAAGGTCGTAGGTTCAAATCCTGCCCCCGCAACCAATTTCGCACATCTAGGGGAA
>JAYUPS010000147.1:0-3964 GCA_043759945.1 Bdellovibrio sp. | reverse complement strand
AAACAATCATAGAACCCGTTGATTTAAAAGTAATTGGTTCTGAACTAACTACGGCCGTGTATTGGCGCTTGGTTTGACACTTCACTTGAAGATCTTCGGGAGGCACTTGAGCTCCGAATTCTTCGTGGTTATCGCACATATTTTTGAGAGCATTCCAAGATTTCAAATCCACAGCGGACCAAGGCTTAGCCTGAGCTACCGTTGCCGAAAGCAGAATCGCAAAAATCGTCATCTTTTTCATCATAAATTTCCTCCTTAAAAGGTGTTTGTTTGGTCAACTTTTTAAATATTTAAATTTGCTTAGCGCTGGCGGGCCCGCTCAAGATCAATGTAGCCTCGAAACTCAACTTCACCGCGTCTGTTCTCACGACTCCAGGTGCAGATGATTTTACGACCTTGGTAATCCGTGGGCGCCACGCATTCGAGAATCATATTGTCGTTACTAAACATCGCCGAATCTTGGAGGTGAATCTCGAAAGACCGGATTCCCAGGGGACGCAGACGCGAAGTTCCGAAAGTACCACCCGCATTGCCCCAGTTGTAGAAGCGAGACTCTTCGGCATGCAATTCCATCGGTCCTGATCGTGAGCCATCGCCATTAATCCCGCGAAGTTTTTTGAAACCCGAGCCCTCGGCTTTGTAGATCTGGCGGATATTCCATGCTCCAAAATATTCTGGGTTTAAATACCCTCCCTGATCGATAAGAACCAGGCTCTCTCTGGCATCGGTCAATTCCACGACGCAATCAAAGCTCAAATCTTTTGTGCTAAAACAAGAAGACGGAGTTTGGTCAGGTGTTGGCGGCTCTGCTGGCACTGGAGGATGATCAGGGACAGGGGGTTGATCTGGTAATGGTGGCGCCGGAATTGGTTCCGAAGGTTTTTGCGGAGTTGGCTTGCTGGGAGCGGGTTTTGTGGGCTCCGTCGGGGCGGGCCTTCGGGGGCGACGTACAATGGGTCCGTCTTCGGCAAAACTGGGGGCGCACAAAAATGAGCCCAGGATTAAATTTAAAAACAAAATACCAATTTTTGGTTTTAATATTGAATTCATAATTTTTTGCGCTCCTGGTGACGGGTTTTAACTAACTCCGACCGATGTTCAAGCAAAACCGAGTTAAAATTTGTTAAAGAAAGTTCCCTATCAGGCGATAGTTCTCTGCGGGATTGCTTTTTTCAGAGACCTTGTTGAAATTTGAATTCCATTCTGGGCGGCATTTAAGACTGAGAGCACCCTCTAGAGCGGCCGCGAAGTACAAAGAGCGATTTGCCGGCCAGCTCAAATCGTCGGTGAGCAAAAACCCCATTTTTTCAGAATAATCACTGAGCGACTTTTGCGCGCAGTCATTTCCACTTTGTCGGCAAATCTTAACTTTTGTAGAATAAAACTTCTTGAAACTATTACATCCCAGAAAAGCCACCAGCGGGGAATCTTCGGGTGTTCGCTTCTCAATCGCAGATAGTAATTTTTTAAAGCCCGCACGATTTTTTAGGTAGTAGGAATAAATTGGCTTTCGACTTTCCGTCGACCATTCATAAGGCACCGGTAAAAAATCGGGTCCTCCGCCGTTCCGAGCATGGCCCATGTAAATGCAAATATCACAAGGCGCACGTTCTTGACCCGCGATAGATCCAAAAAATAAATCTTCATTTAGACTAGAGAGCTGAGATTGTTCGCTGCGAACCATTTTTCCGGAAAAATTTTCGGCATCCACCGTCGACCAAGAAGAGTAAGCCATTTCTATGCGTATTTTAGGGCTTTGAATTTCGAGCTCGGGGTAATTGGGCAGAGTCTTTTCAAAAATTAAAGCCGAAGCCCAAGGTTGATCGACAATCGAGAAGCCACAGACCGAATCAAAATTACTTTGGCAGGGAGCGGTCAGAGCTTGCTGCACCATTCGGAATGATTCTTGATCGCGAGTTTTACCCGCCAATGGCCAATCATGATATCCGAGTGAAAAAGTGATGTTGAGGGTTCCATCTTGAAAGTATTTTTTAAATCCGGCCAAACAACTGGCGGCTTGGCGCGGATCACGATCTTTCCAACCCGACAAATTTCGAATCGATTTTTGGGGCGCGCGGGCGAATTCGGACGCATAAGAGCTCAGGTCCGAACTTGCGGGAGCTATTGACATGAGGATCGAAAAGAGGAACTGCATCCCCGGGCTCATATCGCTTGTTTTAAGTCCTGGGTACTAAAATTCGGTGAATGGCGTTTTTTCATAGGCAGACTTTAGTTCTGTATGAAACCATAGGACCGGAGGAAAACTATGATGAAATTTTTAGTGCTGTTTATGCTGCTGGTGGGACCCTTTGTATTCGCCCAACAGGTTGCACGTAAGCCTACGGCTCAATCTTTCTTTGGACAAAAATCAATTTTTGGAGCTCGTCAACGGTAAGCTCAAAGGGAAATGGATTGAGGTTTCCACGGCGACCGGAATAACTTCCACAAATGCAAGGTATGCCGACGACAACGACGACTATGTAACGAACCTAGTTATTCGGATGAATTACCTCAAGGTGCTGCAAAACTGCAAAGAGGTCCTCCAGATTGGAGAGGCCTTGGTTGTTTGCAAAATAAATTAGTTTGCCTTTAAGCTCTCTTGCAGCTTCTTAACCCCGGAGCTCCAGCCCTCGCGTTGGGGGACGGCGCCTTGAGCAAAGTCGGGCCTGCCGCCGCCCTTGCCACCCATTGCGATGGCCAAATCGCGCAGAACATCGCCGGCCTTGATTTCGGGATTTAGATTTTTGCTGACCGACACGATCAAAGGATGGGAATCACTTCCCTTGCCCAAAAGAACGACGATGCCACTTTGAAGTTTATTTTTTAAATGATCTGCCCATTGAGCTAAAATTTCACGGTCATCTTGATCCACTTCGACCAAAACCAATTTGTGATTAGCGCCCTTGAGCGCAAATGGTTTTGCCTGTGACACCATTTGGTCGAGATCGACGGCCAATGATTTTCCCTTACGGATTTCTTTTTCCAGTTCCTTGATTTGGGATTTGACGTTGTCGATCCATTGGCTGGGCTCGCTCATGCTCTCCAAAAATCCTGACCAGCTCTCGAGTTGGCCCGTGGCCTGACGCGAACGCTGATTTTCTTCCAGATGCTTCATCAGATAGCGGAAAACATTTTCTCCGGTGAGCGCTTCGATCCGACGAACCCCCGCGCTGACGCCGCTTTCCGAAACGATCTTAAACATTCGTATCTGGGCCGTGTTGGAAACGTGGGTGCCGCCGCAAAGTTCGGTTGAGAACTCGCCCATTTTTAACACGCGGACTTCATCCCCGTATTTTTCGCCGAACAAAGCCAGCGCTCCGCTTTCGATCGCTTTTTTGTGGGGCATGACGTTGGCTGAAACGGGAATCGCCAGTGCGATTTGTTCGTTGACCAGTTTTTCGATTTTCGTGATTTCCTCTTTAGTGAGCGGCTTGCCGTGTGAAAAATCAAAGCGAAGTTTTTCGGTGTCGACCAGTGAGCCTTGTTGTCCCACATGGGCACCCAAAGTTTTACGAAGAGCCGCGTGCAGTAAGTGCGTGGCCGAGTGATTGTTTGCGGTATTTCTTCTCTCTAGGTCATGAACCTCGAGAATCGCTGTTGATTTGACAAGGATCGAGCCCTTGGTCACTTCAATTTGGTGAACAAAAAGATCATTTAGTTTTTGGGTCGAATGAACAATGGCCTCGCCAGCATCCGTGCGAAGGAGTCCTTGATCACCGGCTTGCCCGCCGCCCTCGGCGTAAAAGGGCGTATTTTTTAAAACCAAGATGCCAGCTTGATCTTTGTTCAACACAGCGACATCAGTGTTTCCATCCGACATTCCCAAAATCTCAGATTTATCCAAGAGTCCTTCGTAGCCTGAAAACTTTGTCGTTCCGTGAAGATCTTTTATTTTCTGCGTCCAGCCTAAAACAAAGGTTTGGTTCTGGTCCAAACCCTTGCCCTTCCAGCTTTTTTTGGCAAG
>JAYUPS010000146.1:0-3970 GCA_043759945.1 Bdellovibrio sp. | reverse complement strand
GATACTAAATGCCCTAAAATTAAAGGATGACAATGAAGAACAAACTTAACCTTATCCCGCTCCTTTTAACATTGCTCGTGGTCGGGTGCCAGGGCAGTAAAAATACGACGGCGGGAAATCCCTTCGTGCCTTTGGCGATAACTTCCTCGGCTGCGAATTCAACGGTCGCCAAAGGAAACAAAACTTTATGGGATCTTTTGATACCTAAAAGCTTTGCCTATCCCCCACCTGCAATACTGTCGGACGCCGTGGGTAGCAGCGTAACTATCAATTCAATCTGGCTTAATTTCCGACAAATAGAATTCAAGATCAATGAAGTGAACTCAGGCTCGGAGATGGATGGGGACAGCATTGAATTTGACAATGTTTTTTCGGTTGATCTGCTGTCCAACAGTCCGCAGCCTTTCGTTGCGGGCAATGTAAGCATCACGAGTTTACGCCGAATAAAGATCAAACTTGCAAAAACAACCACTTTGCCCACCGGCGCACCGAGCGGATTTTTGGGAAAAAGTGTCTTCATCTCTGGCACGGTGAACGGCCATGCATTTACCTATTCCACCGAGAATGAAACGATTATTGAAGTTGCGGGACCAACTCTTTTGGCCGTGATTGAGAATAAGACTTTGTTAGTTGAACTTAAAATTGCGAACTTGGTTAAGAGAATCAATTTATCAGCTATTACGGCTTCCACTAACATTAACGACTCTAACCGAGTCCTTGTTTCCAATCCCTGCGCCAACATCGAAGTTGGGGCCGCCGATTTATTTACCTGTTTTTTCAAAGGGATCGGCAAAGAATCCAATCTTGGTCGGGATGATGATGGGGACTACGTGATAGATGCCGATGAAGACGCCGTAAAGTAGCCTTTAGAATTATTTCAAAATGTATCCGGGCAAAAGTCTTCTCAAATCCTGGGAATTGTAAATAAATTTCTGCCGCTCGAGAGGGGTCGGCATCGGGCAAGTGTCGCTGTTTTGAGAGTTTATAATCTTTGATATCCAGTAGCGTCGGTTGGCGATGAAATCATAGATCCCGTCCCGGAGCGGACGGGGAATCTTGCGCAACAAATCCACAAACCACCGTGGCACGCCCAAGGCTTCCATGATTTTGAAAACCGCGTTGGACCGATGGAAAAACTGTCCGTCATTAACGACCACAATGGAGTCCTGAGGAAGCTCGGGCACCAGCGCTAAAGGCGCGAATCGAAAGACGCGGAATCGATCCCGAGTCATCAGAAACCGAACCCAAAAATTGCAGAAATGGCAGTCACCGTCAAATAGGACAAGCATCGAGCTATCATCGCTCGACAATTTATTGACGTCCATCTAGAACCGAGTGATGGCGGATCTAGTTTTAATCAATTGGGAAGATAAACAGAAGATTCTTCCCGAACTCCAGAAAAATTTGACAGTTCAGGAGGTCGAAGAGCTTTCTCAAAGACGTCATTCTGAGCGCTCTTTGATCTCTCGCGCTATGTTAAAGCACTATTTGAGAGAACGCCTGCCAAATCATCCTCCTTTTGATTTTTTGAAAACCGACAACGGAAAACTTTTCTTAAAAGAAAATCCCATTTTTTTTAGCTTGGCACATTCCGGAGATTTCATGGCTTTTGCCTTTCACCCCAACAATCCGATCGGGGTGGATTTAGAAACTTGGGACCGCGCCGAGCAAATCTTAAGGTTTGCCCCCCGTTATTTTAAAACTCGGGAAAATTCCTACATTGATCAAGATGCCGAGTCTCAGTGGGAAAGAGCGCTGCAGATTTGGACCAGCAAAGAAGCCTGGCTTAAAGCCGAAGGCTCGACCGTGTTCGCGGCCCTGGAACATCAGGAGATACCCCTAACGCTTTCAGGGTCCATCACATCAGATAAAGTTAAGTTTGAGCACCAAATCTCGAGGAACCACTATTACTTAACTGTTGCAACCACCAATGGGTAAACCACAAGCCCCCAAAGACCGGCGTGATGAGTTGCAAAAGCGGAACGCTCAGCAAAAACATTAAACCGAAACCCATAATCCATAAAGTTTTGCGATGTTGCTTCATCAATGCGGTTGTCGTTTTTTTATCCACCAGCTCTGACAAAATCTCGAGGCTTAAGAATTGGACGTTCACCCACGCCCCCAGGACAAAGGCCCCGACCGCGTAAACCCATGGAAGCCAGATCGTTAAAAGCAGTAGAAGGTAAAGCGGCACGGCCACTGAGAAAACCCGGAGCATCAATCCTCCGCCGGCAATCAGGCCTACTTTTTCCGGAGTGTTTAGCGCTCGAGGATATTGCGGCTTTAAGATTTTCAAAATAAAAGGAAGGGCCAAAAAAGACAGCAGGATTAAGGAAGTCCAGTACACGAGCGGAAACAAAAGCAGAATCAAGATCACCGTAAAAATGAAAGAGCCGATCTCTTGGCTCACTTGAAGATAAACGAGCAAATCCTGAAGAGGGGCCCTGAGCAATGGGACCAACAAAAACCCTCCGATAACCCAAATGAAAAGCGCCAAGACAGGCACAATCAGAACCAAGGCCAAAATTTTTGGCCGAAAAAGATCGGAAAAGGCTCTCAGGGCCGAAGTCAGCATGGTTTAGATCCCTTCGACTCCGTCGGGCAATACGGTTTTTGGCGGAAGATTGTTGTTTCGATCCAAACTGCGGTAATTGGCCTGCGGAATAACTTCGTAATAGGGACTCAGCATACGATTGAGTCTTTCCACCGAAAAATCTTTCTTTTTACCCTCCAGATCACAACTAATTTTTAGAATGGCGGGATTTTCGACTTCAAAGGTAACTTGGAAATTTGTAATTTGATCGGAGAACACTTTTCCTTTTTGCGACGAATTTTTCAGAATTCGTTCCAGGTCTTTCATAACTTTTTGCAGGGCCTTTGGTTGCAACTGGCTTTTTTGTTTGCGAATAACTTCGGAATTTTGTTTCTTAAATTTTTGCAAATCCCCCCAGTAGGTCCAAATGTGGGTAAAAATACTTTGCGAGGCACTCTCGCGGGTGGATTTTGGAATTCTTATCCATGGTTCCTGACCGAGCATTTCGGGGATTCTCACTTTAAGAGCTTCGTTTCTAAAAGCGATGCCCTCGGTTTCGTCCACGACGATTGCGGTCTCGATCAGTTCGGCCGTTGAAACTTCGGCTTCCTTTAAAAACTCATCAATTTTTAAAGTCGGGACATCTTCCCCGCTAACAAATTTTACGATGGGTCTTACTTTACCTAAAGCGCGGCGCCCCTCTTTTTTACCTGAAATCAGTTCGACTTCGCAGCGACCACTGGAAGCTTGTCTCATCGAAGGCTCAAAACTTGAATTCTCAAAGGGCTTTTTTTGCTCTCCGGGTTCAAAAATAAAGGCAACTTTCGGATATAAGAAATCCCCTTCTTTAAGCGTCGGAGTCAGCAGGACCTCCTCGGTCGTGGGCTTTTTCTTTGTGGTTTTTGATTTTTTGGCCAGGGCGCAAGGGCTTAGTCCGACCAGCAGGACCCCGGTCAAAAATAAAAGACAAAGTCTAGGTCTTAAAGCCACCGCAAATATCATGGCCTCAGCTTACACTCACAAACTGACTCAATTCAATACGTTCTAAAACAGGTCAAAAATTCCTGAATGTCTCGAAAAATACCAGCCCGTACAAAGCAGGGCGATTCTGAGGTTTTCCAGTCTTGATAATACTGCAAATTCTGTTTCAATAGTGACAGGGGCACATCTCAATTGCGGAGCATTGAATTATGAAAAAACCATTAAACTGTATTTTTTTGATCCTGGCATGCCAGCCGGCCTTGGCCCAAGACGAGTCCGAAAATCTGGTGCGCCGAATGATGTGCGCGACCCCGTATGCCTACAGCCCCTCCCGCAATGAGATTAAAAAAATCTTGAGCGAGGATGTCGCGACCGTTACAAGAGTCGAAGGCGTTTCAAATTTAGCGGAGCTCGCTCAAAAAGCACTGAAACCGGGACTTTCTTATTCCTCTCGAC
>JAYUPS010000145.1:0-3971 GCA_043759945.1 Bdellovibrio sp. | reverse complement strand
TTCGCCAAAAACAATTTTGGCTATCTGGTCAAAGAGCAACTGCGCGGTTTCGGGAAAGTCTTTTTATGGGGACTGGTGCTGATCGTCCCCGGTTTCTGGAAGTTTTTGCAGATTTTGTTTGTGCCCTTTGTGGTGGGTTTAGATCCCCGGTATCAACGGGGTGAAATTGATGCCTTAGAAACAAGCAAACAGATTTTCCGCAAAATCTGGGGTCGCACGCTGGGACTTTTTATTTTGTTTGGCCTGCTGACTCCGATGTTTATGACTTTTTTTGACCAGTACCGAAGCACCTCGGAACATCCTTTCACATGGGCGCTGCTGGTGGTGGTGGATCTTGGGATCTTTTTGCTTTTTCAATTTGTGCTGTTGCGGCTCTGCTCAGAAGAGCTAAAAATTCAGAAAGGGATAGCCACATGAGTTCTTTTTCATTGGTCTTTGATTGGGAACAAATAAAAAACAGAGGCCGCGGCCTGACCTTTGACGACGTTCTTTTGGTGCCCTCAAAATCGGAAGTTCGTTCAAGGCGAGATCCCAATCTGACCTCGCAGCTGACAAAAAAAATCACTCTCGACACTCCAATCATTTCGGCGAACATGGACACGGTCACAGAAACCGAAATGGCGCTCGCCATGCGCCAACTGGGGGGCATTGGAATTTTACACCGGTTTGTTTCGCTCGAGGGACAATTGAATTGGGTGCGGGAACTAAAAAAACAAAAGGTCGAAAACATTGCGGCCTCGATTGGCGTGAATGAAGAAGATCAATCGCGCGCCAAAGCTTTAATCAACGAGGGCGTAAAAATCATTACGGTCGACATCGCTCACGGACATTCGGTGGTGATGAGCGACACGGTGAAATGGCTCAAAGATTTTAATCCAGATGTTCAAATTATTGCGGGGAATGTGGCGACCCCCGAAGCCACCGAAGATTTAATTTTAGCCGGCGCTGATGCTATCAAAGTGGGCATCGGTCCCGGAAGCATGTGCACCACCCGGATCATCACGGGTTGCGGAGTTCCGCAGCTCACTGCGATTGCGACCTGTGCTGAAGCAGCGCGCAGGCATGGAGTCCCAATCATTGCTGACGGAGGACTTCGGACCTCGGGCGACTTGGTGAAAGCCTTTGCTGCAGGCGCTTCCACCGTTATGCTCGGAAGTATGCTGGCCGGCACCATGGAAACACCGGGCGAGGTCAAAGGCGGAAAGAAACAATATCGTGGAATGGCTTCGCGCGACGCACAAGTCAGTTGGCGCGGTGGGGTGCCCGAAGGAATGGCTCCTGAGGGGGAAAGCACTTTGCTTTCCGTCAAAGGTCGAGTTCGCGACGTCATTTTTGAAGTCTGTGGTGGCATTCGGAGCGGAATGTCATACCTGAATGCGACCAGTATCCTTGAAATTTCTAGAAACGCACGGTTCATGGAAATGTCGGCCAACGGCGCTTCAGAATCCAGGGCCCACGGACTACTTTCCAGGAATTCCTAACAAGCATTGACCCCCAAAAAAAACGCTCTTATCCTGATACCAGGTAAAGAGTTGTTTTTAATTCCTCATGTGTTGTTGTCAAAGAGCTGCGAAACCCGCGGCTCTTTGTTTTTGTGGTATGTTTTTGTGAAGTGTTTTTGGACGGAGATCATCGGATGATCGGCGTTTTTGACTCAGGACTGGGTGGATTGACGGTGCTTAAAGCGCTGGCCCAGGCATTCCCTCAAGAAAATTTTTATTATTTGGGAGACACGGCCCGTTTGCCCTACGGCACAAAATCTCCAAAAACCATTCGCAACTATTCTGAGCAAATCCTGAATTTTTTGTCGAAAAAACTTCATCCGAAAGCTCTTGTCGTGGCGTGCAACTCGGCCTCGACGCAAATTTCTGAAAATCAATGGCTGGGTACTCCGCTATTTAATGTGATCGATCCCGGGGTCTTGACCGCATTAAAAACCACACGCAATGGCCGGATCGGATTGCTCGGAACCCGCGCGACTATTTTGAGTGGGGAATACGAACGTCGCCTCTTAAAACAAGCTGAGGTCGAAGGCATCGACATCATCCCCTACTCGCTCGCAGCTCCCTTACTGGTGCCCTTGGCCGAAGAGGGTTGGATCGAAGACCCGATCACAAATCTTATTGCTTTTCGTTACGTCAATCCCCTGAAAGCTCAAGGCATCGACACTCTGATTCTGGGATGCACGCATTATCCTATTTTGACTGATTCAATCGCAAAGTGCGCAGGAAACGGCATCGAATTGGTGCAATCGGGCTCTGCCCTGGCTTCATTGATGAAAAAGTCCATGATCCCCTGGGACAAATCAGGAAAAGAATCCGGTCGAATTATTGTGGCGCTGACGGACACAAGTCCCCACACCCAAAGCTTGGCGCGGCGATTGTTAATCCCGCTCGATATAGATCAGTTTGACTTCATCGACCTCTAAATGAAGGAATAGCATCATGAGATCATTTGTTTTCGGCTACAGTTTTCTAAAAATTCCGGTGATGGCTTATCAATTTGGAACTTCGGGCGCTAAAGTTCTGCTCATGGGCGGGGTCCACGGCGATGAACCCGAGGGCGTTGCTTTGGCCGCAAATTTATTGGCCACTTTTTCGCAGAAATTTGATTTTAAACTTCAGATGACGGTGATACCCGTTTTTAATCCGGACGGTCAGATTTTGCACAAACGCACCAACGGCAACGGTGTGGACTTGAACCGAAACATGCCCACCAAAGATTGGACCAAAGAAGCTCGCGCGGAACGCTACTTTCCGGGTTTAAGTGCGGGCAGCGAATCCGAATCCCAAGCCCTGGTGAAATTTTTAGAAAAAGAAAAACCCGATCTGATTATTTCTCTGCACTCGTGGGAGCCCATGCTCAACACCAACGGAGATTGCAAGGGTGAAGCCGAAATCATCTCTAAGAAAACCGGCTACAAAATCACCGACGACATCGGCTACCCGACCCCCGGCAGTCACGGAACCTATTGCGGTTACGAATTAAAAATCCCGACACTGACTTACGAAATTCAAAGGGACTTGCCCTTGAATCAAGTTCTTGAAAGTCACACCGGCCCCATCTTAGAAGCTCTGAAATGGACCGAGGCTCACCGGTGACCGATCCGCGCGCTGGAGAAATAGACCGCATCGAAAAAATCAGCACCTCGCTTTCGATGGAAGACAGAGAAATAATTGCGAGCATCATCAATGATCTGGATCAGGGAAAAATCCGCGTCTGCACTAAACATCAAGACGCTAAAAATCAAGACAGTTGGACCACGCACGCTTGGATCAAAAAAGCGATTCTGCTTTTCTTTAAATCGGAAACCAGCTCGTTAATTGAAATCGGAGACCTAAATTTTTTCGACAAAGTCCCCGTAAAAAAATGGGATGGCACCGAGGGGGTTCGCGCCGTTCCCTTGGCGCTGGCCCGCAAAGGGAGCTTCATTGAAAAGGGCGCGATCCTAATGCCCAGTTACGTCAATATCGGAGCTTTCGTTGGCAGCGGCTCGATGGTCGATACCTGGGCCACGGTGGGATCCTGCGCGCAAATCGGTCGCAACGTGCATCTGTCGGGTGGCGTCGGTATTGGCGGCGTCTTAGAGCCGGCTCAGGCAGCACCCGTTATAATTGAAGATGATGCATTTTTAGGAAGTCGTTGCGTGGTGGTTGAGGGTGTTCATGTTGGTGTTGCGGCTGTCTTGGGCGCCGGAGTTATTTTGACGGCTTCAACGAAAATTATCGACGTCACCGGCAAAGAAGAGAAAATTTCTAAGGGCGCAATCCCGGCTCGCGCGGTGGTGATTCCCGGTTCGGTTAACAAAACATTTCCCGCCGGAACTTACGGGACGCCTTGTGCTTTAATCATTGGTTATCGGACGGAGCAAACCGACAAAAAGACCTCGCTCAATCAAGCTCTCAGAGATTTCCAAGTTTCGGTCTGAAAGTGCCAGGTTCCGAATATGGAATGCAACGCATTCCATATTC
>JAYUPS010000144.1:0-10591 GCA_043759945.1 Bdellovibrio sp. | reverse complement strand
CGGGGGCGCCTAGCCGGGGGCGCCTAGCCGGGGGCGCCTAGCCGGGGGCGCCTAGCCCTCAGCGCCCACAAGCACTTAGCCTTTGGCTAAGTGCTCCGGATTAAAGTTCGAGGGAAATAAATCCTTAAAGGTCACCGTGCGAACAATCTTAACCGTGTCGCACAAGTGAACTTTTAAATCGTCGGCACAAAATTCGGCCATAACCTGCAAACCCAATCCGCAAGGTGGCCAAGGAATCGCTTGATCGGTGCAAACGGCGACCTCGCTAATTTTTTTTCCGGGATGTTCCGACATCGCTTTCCAAATGGCGACCCGCTCGGCACAAACTGTGGCCCCAAAAGAGGCATTCTCGATATTTGCGCCCACATAAATTCCCGATCCTGGTAGATCGATCCGCACAGCGGCGCCCACTTTGTGACCGCTGTAGGGCGAGTGCGAGTGGTGTCTCGCATCGCTGGCCTTTTTTTGAAGTTCCATCGCATCCATGCTCTACCTCCAACCGTTCTGTCTCAGTGTCTGGTTGAGCGCGATCAATGGCAACCCTTGAATCGCGCTAAAATCCTGGCACTCCAACTTCTGCACCAGCCGCAGCCCATTTTTTTCCATTTTGTAAGAGCCCGCACAATCGTAGGGCTGTTCCTGGTTCAAATAAGCTTCGATTTCCGCCGCGGTTAGCGCTCTCATCTGAATGCGGGTGATATCCACGAACTCAAACAGTCGATTCTTAAAGTGAAAACACACGGCCGTAATTAAATCGTGGCTCTTGCCACTTAAAAATTTTAATTGATCCGAGGCCCGATAAAAATCCCCGGGTTTCCCCAAGATTTTCCCCTCGATCGATATCAGCTGATCACTTCCGATCACGCCGGCATCGGGAGCCACCACCGACAAAGATTTCCCGCGAGCTAAAGTTTTTGCCAGTTCCAGAGGCTCAAGCCCCCCTGATTTATGCTGCTCTTCATCAAAGGGCGGCGCCTGCACGGTAAACGGGAAACCCAGCTTGGCGAGCAATTCTTTTCGGTAGGGACTGGTGCTGGCTAATATCAATTGCGGACTTTGCGACGGACTCATGGGGACAAGGCTAACGGATGGATGAATTCTTTTCAACCCCATGCTTGCAGCCTCAAGATATGGTAAACCCAAGCCAAATGCTTTCCGATAAAATGCACACCAATAACTTGCCCGATGTTTCCCAGATTCAAAAGACTGCCGATTGGGGGACACCACTTTCCCTCGTGGGTATGAGTCAGGTTGAGCTGCCCTTGTCTTGTTATGGCTTGAAGATTCCGGCTCAAGTTGATTTCTACGTTAATCTTGCGACCCGCCAAGCGCGCGGCATTCACATGAGTCGGATGTATGCGCTTTTGTCAGATAAATTATCGACCCAAGAATTTTCGCTCTCTTTGCTGTCGGAAATTGCAGAGTTGGGACTGAAGAGTCACCAAGATTTAAGCGACAGAGCCCGTTTGGTGGTGCGCTTGAACCTGCCCTTGCAAAGATCTTCTCTGAAATCGGAACTTCATGGCTGGCGCGTTTATCCGGTCGAAGTGAAATTAGAAAAGACTCCGCAAGCAACGCGCGCTTGGATCACCGTCTCTATTTTGTATTCGAGCACCTGCCCGGCCTCGGCGGCACTGGCTTTTCAAATTCATTCCGAGCAGCAAAACAGGACCGGATTTGCCGCAACTCCACACGCCCAGCGCAGTTCGGCGAGCGTCACCGTCGAGTTGGACCCCGCCCTTGAGTTCTTGCCCGAAACGCTGATCGAAGTTTTAGAAACCGCGCTCGGGACTCCGGTGCAAACTTTAGTTAAACGCCAAGACGAGCAGCAGTTCGCCATTTTAAATGCTCAGAATTTGATGTTTTGCGAGGACGCCGCACGTCGCTTGTCGGCGGCTCTTCAATTGGCCCCCTGGGCTATTGATTTTTGTGGCGAGGTTCACCATCTAGAGAGTCTTCACGCTCACAATGCCACCGCTCATTTTTCGAAAGCCGATCAAAATAAGCCTTGATTTTGATAATGAGAGTTAATATCACTAATTGATGCAATCTCTAATCAATACGCTCCCACGACACCGAAAACCTGAAGAACGCGTAGCTCCTCCGGCCAAGCGCACCACCGATGATTATAAAAAAATGATTCGTGGCTTAAATCTAAAAGTGACCGATCAACGACTGCAAATTTTAGCAGCTCTGGATTCGGGACGTAATCACGTCACCGCTCAAGAAGTTTACGAATTGATTTTGGTTAAAGATCCCACCGTGGGTTTTGCAACCGTTTACCGCTTCTTGCGAAAGCTCACCGAAGCGGCCTACGTCACCGAAGTCCGTGTGGGCGGAATGCCGGCTCGTTACGAGCTAATGCCCGTGCACCATCATGACCATTTGACCTGCACCCACTGCGGGAAAATTAGCGAGTTTGAAAATGATGCGATCGAAGATCTGCAGATTATCGAAGCCCGAAAATTGGGCTTTGTTTTGACCCACCATGTATTGGAACTTTACGGAGTTTGCGCCGACTGCCAGCGGCGCGAAGCGAAACTCTCTCAAGCTATTAGCCCAAAAGTAGTTTAATCTCGTCAGTCAATGGCGGAGCCTTTTGACGACTCGATAATAATTAAAAACGCGAGAGAGCATAACCTGAAGGGAATTTCCCTGAAGCTTCCGCGCAATAAAATTACGGTCATTACGGGCCTGAGCGGCAGCGGCAAAAGTTCGCTCGCCTTTGACACGATCTACGCCGAGGGTCAGCGACGCTACGTCGAGGGCTTGTCCGCTTACGCACGAAATTTTTTAGAGCAATTAAAAAAACCAGAAGTCGATTCGATTTCGGGCCTGAGCCCCGCGATCGCGATCGACCAAAAATCTGTGGGCTCCAATCCGCGGTCCACCGTCGGCACCATCACCGAAGTCTATGATTATTTGCGTTTGCTTTTTGCTAAAGTGGGAATTCCTGAATGTCCCAAGCACCACATTCCGGTCAGTTCGCAAACGCCGCAACAAATTTTGGAAGATATTTTTAAAGAATCCGAAGGCACCAAGTTTTTTGTTTTGGCACCCGCAATCCAAGGCAAAAAAGGGGAGTTTCTGGCCGAGTTCCAAAAGTGGGAGCGCCGGGGTTTCATTAAAGCCAAAGTCGATGGAAAATTCATCGAACTGAGAGAGGCCACCAAACTCACGAAAACAAAATCCCACGACATTGACTTGGTCATTGATCAGTTGATTTTAAAGGACAGTTTCAAGAATCGTTTGGCGGAAAGTCTGAACACGGCGTTTTCAATGTCCGGCGGTCGTGTCGTGATCGAAAAGACAAACGGCGAGCGAAAATCTTATTCGCTCCATTCTGCTTGTCCCCTGTGCGGGCAGGGCTTGCCCGAACTAGAACCCCGGCTTTTTAGTTTCAACAATCCCCGCGGCGCTTGCCAAACCTGCAACGGCTTGGGCACTTTGGATTTAATCGAAGAAGAAATTTATCAACAGGGCAGCGGCGATTCCAAAGTTTTGGAAAAAGTCCGATACCGTCGCCGAGACGAAGGCGAGAAGTCGAGAGACGAAGGCGAGAAGTCGAGAAACGAAGGCTCCAAAACTAAAAACGAGGACGACGAATCCGAAGAAGACATGGACCTTTCGGTCTGCACGACCTGCTTGGGCTCGCGCTTGCGCCCGGAAGCCCTAAGTGTAAAGGTCGATGGTGACACCATCGCCACTCTTTCGGAATTTTCCTGTTTGGATCTTTTGAAATGGGCGCAGCTTTTATCCCTGAAATCCAAAGATCAAATCATTGCCGATAAAATCTTAACCCAAATTATTACTCGGTTGGAATATCTGATTCGTGTGGGAACGGGCTATTTGTCACTTAGTCGCTCGGCCCGCACTCTTTCGGGAGGCGAAGCGCAGCGCATTCGCTTGGCCACTCAGGTCGGAAGTTCTTTGATTGGGGTTTTGTACGTTATGGACGAGCCCTCCATCGGTTTGCATCCGCGCGATCACGGGCGGTTGTTGGATATCATTCGCGAGCTCAAAGATCGCGGCAACACCATTTTGCTCGTCGAACACGACGAGGAAACCATTCGGGCGGCCGATCACGTGATTGACTTGGGCCCGCGCGCGGGTCGCCTGGGGGGAGAGCTCATGGCCCAAGGCACGCCCCAACAAATCGAAGACAATCCCAACAGTGTCACGGGCCAATATCTTTCCGGAAAACTGCGCATAGAAATCCCGAAATCGCGCCGTCCGGGCAGTGGGGGCGCCATCCAAATTTTAGGCGCGACCGGCAACAACTTGCGAAATGTTAATTTGAAAATTCCTTTGGGTACGCTGACTGGAATTACCGGCGTTTCTGGAAGCGGCAAAAGCACATTAATCATCGACACGCTTTACAAAATTTTGGCGCAGAAATTTTATCATGCCTCGGCTAGACCCAGCGATTACAAAGAAATTCGGGGACTGGATTTGATCGACAAAGTCATCGACATTAATCAAAGACCCATCGGACGCACCCCGCGATCCACGCCGGCGACCTATGTCGGGCTGTTCCCGCTGGTGCGAGATTTGTACGCGCAGATGCCCGAATCTCGATTGCGTGGTTACGAGCCCGGAAGATTTAGTTTTAACGTCAAGGGCGGACGTTGCGAAACCTGTCTTGGTCACGGTCAAATCCGTTTGGAAATGCACTTTCTGGCCGATGTGTTTGTTACCTGCGAAACTTGTCAGGGCTTGCGCTACAACCGGGAAACCATGCACGTGAAGTACAACGGAAAGTCGATCGCGGAAGTTTTGAATATGACCGTCGCCGAAGGCCTTGAGTTTTTTAAAAACCAACCCAATATTTTCCGCAAAGTTGACGTGCTTCACCGCGTGGGTTTGGATTACATGACGCTGGGTCAGGCTTCGACGACACTTTCGGGGGGCGAAGCTCAGCGAATCAAACTGAGCAAAGAACTTTCTAAACGCGGCACCGGAAAAACGCTCTACATCTTAGATGAGCCAACAACGGGACTTCATTTTGAAGACACCAAAAAACTCATCGAACTTTTGCACGAGCTGGTTGATCAGGGAAATACGGTCGTTGTCATCGAGCACAATTTGGACGTGATTAAAACGGCCGATCACGTGATTGATTTGGGTCCCGAAGGCGGTTCGGGCGGCGGGATGATCGTGGCTTCAGGAACCCCCGAACAAGTTTCCAAAGAGAAGGGGAGCCTGACGGGACCTTTCTTAAAGGCCATGCTTCAATGAGTGCTCCGCGTATCGTTGTCGCGGGAGCCAGCGGCTACATTGGAAAAGCGCTTCTGCCGAAACTTTTGACTAAATTTCCCCAGGCCGAAATCATCGCTTTGTCCCGAACCCAACAGGAATCCGAAGATCCGCGGGTCGTTTGGAAAGCCTGTGATTTGTTTTCCCTAAAATCCATCGAAGAGGCTTTGCCCATTCAAGCCGACCTGGCGTTTTACTTGGTGCATTCGATGGGCCCGACCGCGCAGTTGGATCAAGGTTCTTTTGCAGATTATGATTTGATTTTGGCCGACAATTTCGCGCGCGCTCTAAAGGCCGCCGGAATTGGGCACGTGATTTATCTTGGTGGCCTGATCCCCGAGACACGGGAACAGTCATTGCATCTGTCCCTGCATCTGCAAAGTCGCCTGGAAGTCGAAGAAACTTTTGATCAGTATCGACTGCCAATGACGGTCTTTCGCGCCGGTCTTATCTTAGGCGATGCGGGATCCAGTTTTCAAATCTTACTTAAATTGGTAGAGCGTTTGCCCATCATGATTTGCCCGCACTGGACCCAAACGCTGACGACTCCGGTGGATTTGAAAACTGTGCTCGAAGCTCTGGTCGGAGCCGCTTTGGATTTGGACAAGGTCGGAAAAATTTATGACCTGGCCGGGTGCCAGCCCCTGACTTACATCGAAATGATGAAGCAGACGGCGCGGAAACTGGGAAAAAAGCGATTTTTTATCGCGGTTTCTTTTTTCACGCCGACTTTGTCTCGGCTTTGGGTCAGCTTGATAACCAACACGCCAAAAAATCTGGTTTATCCGTTGATTGAATCTTTAGAGCACACGATGGTGGCTCGCGAAAGTCACCTGTTTCAGGACCAAATGCCCTCGCGAAGTTATTTTGATATGCTCGATGATGCTTCGCTAAAAACCTATGCGGGCCGCTCCTTGTTTCAGTTTCGAGCGCGGCGAAGAACGGTTCGTTCAGTTCAACGGTTGCCTTTACCAGTGGGCAAAGATGCCCACTGGGTCAAAGAAGAATACACCCGTTGGCTGCCCCAGTTTTTGTCTCCGATGATCCGTGTTCGAATCGAAGACCCACGGGCTTTCTTTTCTTTATTTTTTAATTCTTGGGTTTTTCTTGTTTTGAAACTCAACGCCGAGCGCAGTCGTCAGGATCGACAACTGCTTTACATCACCCACGGTATTTTGGTTTCCAAAGAAAATCGGGGGCGCTTGGAATTTCGCGAAGTTCTGAACCGCCGGTTTGTTTTGGCGGCCATTCACGATTACACTCCGTCGTTGCCCTGGTACATCTACGTCGCGAGCCAGGCCGTGCTGCATTTGTTCGTCATGAAGGCCTTTGCCCGTCATTTACGCCGGGCCGGGAATTAACAACTGAGTTTTAATAGCTGAGTCTTAACAGCGAAGTCTTAGCTGCAGTCGGATCAAAACTTGGCTTTTCCATCGATAGCGCAGTGCGCTGCCGCGTCGGCAGCGCACTATGTCATTGAGGTCTGAAATTATGGCTCAGACTAGATACTCGAACTCGACGCCCGAGCTCGTGGTTGAAAAAATCCAAAAAAGTTAAACTAAACGGAATCTGTTTTTTTCGTTCCTATTCGATCGCACCGATGAAGTGCGACCGGCGACCCGCAGCTATACCTCGGCTATTAAGTCACAGAAGCTAAGCTTTAAGTTTTAGGAGCGGTCGGATCAAAATCGACGGCGATTTGCGCGCCTTCGGGCGGAACCGCAGTCCCGTGAAATTCGATAAAGTAAGAACCCACTCCCGAAGTGTAATAGGTCCAACCGTTGACCGCATTTTCTGGGACCGAGACGCCATTAACCCAGATGCGAATCGTGCTGGGAATTGGTTCACGGTTCAAAGGAAAGCGCGTCGCTAGCGTTGCGATCCGGTCGGCGATACCTGCAAGCTGCACCGAAAAATCCGCGCTGCAAATATTTCCGATGATTCCTCGGCTTGCGTTGGCCACCGAAACGTAGCGATCGCCTTGAGTGGCTTGCGGGTGCAGACCATACTGGCAATTGTTGAGGTTTTCTAAAACGATGCCTGAAACATTGTATTTGCGATTTTCTGAGGTGCTTGACGTGTAGCCATCTAAAAATGTCAAAAACTCACTTGTGTACTCTTGAATGCTTGCGTAATTGGAACCGTTTTGTTTGCGCGACTGATCCTCTTCGTCGGTCACGATGATCACTGCCAGAAAAGCATCGGCGCGACGAAACTGCGCTAGACTTGTGTGCGTCTCGCCATTGTAGGCCACCGAGCCGTCGGTGTTGCGGCGAAGAACCGAACGCAAACTTTGAAATCCTGATTCGC
The DNA here is from genome assembly GCA_043759945.1 of Bdellovibrio sp. Taxonomy (GTDB): domain Bacteria; phylum Bdellovibrionota; class Bdellovibrionia; order Bdellovibrionales; family Bdellovibrionaceae; genus JAYUPS01. The sequence continues at coordinate 3,025 of JAYUPS010000144.1, read as the reverse complement.
GAGCTCCGTCCGCGCGGGTACCGGTGCTCACGTTCTTAGCAAACGTTTGAATCACGTCCGTCGAGGGCATAAGACTTGTGATCAGGTAATTGCCGCTACGATTTCCGGGCGTTCCATTTTGTGCGCCATAGATGTCTCCGTCCCGGAAGTGAGTCAGTTGACCAAAAGTCGCCCGTGTGGGATTGCAATCCGCGCTCGATTGATAAATGGTCGCGGGATTCAGCGAGGGATTTGGATTTGCAGTGCAGGTCCCGCCGTTGTAATTGACCTCGCGGACCCAAGCGTCCGTGCCGCCAACGGCGATTTGGTAGTCAAAGCCCTTGTCCGCAAACTGTTGGATAAATTTATCAAAATTTGCCGCCAAATTGGCCTGGTGGTTAACCATAGTCCCGGAACCGTCGACCAGCCAGATAATGTCGACCTTATTATTGCTGTTTGTTTCTTGGCGGAAAATGTTCGAATCACTGAGCAGTGAATAGGAACGATCTCCCTTTTCGCAGGCCAAAACCAAACTGGATCCTAAAACCAACATCATGTTGGAAATTATTCTCGAATTTTTCATAACCGTTCTCCGGTCCTTTCTAGTGAGTCTTCCTTGAATCATGCGTTCCATCTCTTAAGTGTAGTTGGAATAAAATGTTCCCGCAATCGGCTGACTTTTTTAGAGACAACAAAACAGTCGAAAAATTCAGAATGTCTAGAATCGTAAAATCCACCGACAGAAAAGTGATGAATAGTTTTTCAGTTTGCCAGACTTTACTTAAGTCTCGTTTTTGACAGGCTTCATTGATTTCAGCGGCTCAGCCCAAACGGCCCAAGCGCAGGCGACCAAAATTAAAATTCCGCCCGTCAGTTGCAAGAGCGAGAAACGCTCCTTAAGCAACCAGAAGGCAAAAAGAGCGGAAAACGGAGATTCCAGTAGAAATAACAGACTTGCCAAATTCGGGGGAATTTTCTCTTGAGCGCGCAGTTGCAGGTAAAATGCAATGAGCCCCGCGCCAATCGATAAAACGAGCAGTCCAAACCAGGCCTGCGCATCCAAGTCAGCCAAATTCATCCGGGTCCCTAATGGAAAAAGTAAAATGGCAAGTAAAGCGGTCACGATTCCTTGCCCGATATTTAGTAAAAACTTATTCTCTGAAATGGGTGCCACGCGAGCTACCGCAATAATGTGCATCGAGGCCGCAAAGGCCGCCAGCAAGGTCAGCGAGTCTCCAGGGGACCACGAGTTGAGTCGCAGTTCTTGAAAAAGACTTAAGCCCACGAGCGCCAAAAGAACACACACCACATGTCGCACCCGAAATTTTTCTGAGCCTTGAACCGAAGTAATGATCGGAACAATAACAACGTACAAAACCGTAATGAAAGCTGATTTTGAAGCTGTGGTCGTCATCAAGCCAAAGGTTTGTAGAGCCAAAGTCGCAAAAAGCCAAAAGCCTGGCCATAGTGAGAGTCGAAATTCACGGACCAGAACCGCACGTGTGATTCCCCAGGACTTTCGGAAGAGATAAACAGGAACTAGTCCTGCGACCGAGCCGATCAAGAAGCGATAGAAAATAATGGCGGGCGCATCCAAGGGGCCCAAGACCCAAACGGTGGCAACAAATGCAAAACCCCAAAGCAGGGCCGCAAAAACCAACTCAATTAAAGGCTTCAGACAAAATCCTGGTTTTATCGAAACCGTTAATTTCGATCAGCTGGTGTTTAGTTTCTTTAATCATCCCACCGTTTCCGCACAGATAAAAAGTGGTCTCAAGATTTTTATAATCAAACTCTTCGATGAAGTTTTGAACATAACCTTTCTTGCCCTTCCAATTTTCTGAGGGACGGGAAAGAACAAGCTCGTACTTGAAATTTGGCAAATGTTCCGTCATCCGATCCAATTCTTGTTGGTAGTAAATATCGGATTCTTGGCGAACCCCGAACAACATCCGGTAGCGAACATTCGGAAATTTAGAAGCCTTTGAAATTAAATAACTAAGGTGTTGGGAAAGACCTGTGCCGGTGTTCAAAAAAACAATCTGTGGGGTCGGAGGTTCTTTAAAAAAAACTCGACCAAAAGGTCCAGTGAAATTTAAATTTTCGCCTGGCTTTAGCGCCCAGATAAAATTACTGGCCACCCCGTTTTCAACTTTTTTAAACAGCAAACAAAACCCATTTCGTTGTCGGTCATCCGAAGCAATTGAATAGGCCCGGAGCGCCGGCTTTGGTTCCTGCGGAATATGCAAAGTTACAAACTGGCCCGCTTGAAAGCTAAAGTGGTCGGGTTCCAAAGTTTCGATCAGTACTTCCCGAACTGTGGGAGTAAGATCGATCACGGATTTGGCCTTCATTTTGTAGAGGATTCTTTGGCTAGACATCGGAAGTAGTTGCTCCTATTTAGACCCTCTCTTACACTAGAAACTGAATTATGATGAAGTGCTTTTGGGCTTTGGGCTCAATATTCTTATTTTCCTCATCCAGCTTTTTGCTCATGGACCGCTCATCGGCTCAGGAGAATGATTTTAACATTCCCATGAGATTCAGTATCGTCGGAGACGGTGTGGATCTGGGGCCCCTAGAACTTGACTTTGACCTGGAATCCCAGAACTCCCTGCGCATGGGCGACCTCTTGATTAATTCCACGACCCTGGATGTTCAAATCGGAACGGTCGGTGACTTAAGTCCGGCTCTAATGCCATTCTTAACCGAGGAAGAGCGCGAGGATGCCTACTTGGTGATGCGCTGGCCGGAGCCGCTTTTGACGGAGGGAGTCGTCGAAGCCATTAGTCAGTCGGGTCGAGTGCTCTGGAAAGTGCCGCTGCCAAAATCAGATCTTAACAAGTGGAAAGACTTTCAGTCTGAAGTGCGCGAACGGATGGCCGACAAAGTTCGCAAAGGCGACATTGATCAAATTCCGATGATGAACGCCACCTGGGCGTTTCGGTCTTTTTTGCGGAACAATAACGAGTTCGTAAGTTCGACAGACCCCTTTCGTTTCTGCATCACTCAGACCAAAGACGAAGGTCAGTCACGTCTGTGTTTG
>JAYUPS010000143.1:0-10610 GCA_043759945.1 Bdellovibrio sp. | reverse complement strand
CCAACTTTTATAATCGGGGGGAAGTGACTGCACCACCAGTCCCGTCGCCCCTTTGCGAACAGCTTCGGGCAAAAAATTATGCGCATCGAAGGCCTCGCCTTTTAAAGCCCAAAACAGTTGTCCGTGAAGATCTTTTCGCGTGTCAGTGCCGATGCCCGAATACGAATCCAATTCTTTTCCAAAGATTTGAATCGGCTCGATGGCTTTAATTAAATCGGTCGCGATAACTTTTCTCATTTCAAAGCCTCCAAGCCTGCTTTCGCTTCATCAAAGTCCGAAAACGGATGCGATTCCGTACCAACGATTTGATATTTTTCATGTCCCTTACCGGCAATAACCAAGACGTCTCTTGGTTTCATTTTTTGAATCGCTAAAATGATCGCCGCGCCGCGATCGAGTTCCATTGTTAATTTTGCTTTTCCGGATGCAGAAAATCCGGTTTCTATTTCTTTAATTATGGTCCCAGGATTCTCGGTTCGCGGATTGTCCGAAGTCACAAAAACATGATCCGCATACTTTTCCGCGATGGCCGCCATTTGCGGGCGTTTGCCGCGATCCCGATCCCCACCACAGCCAAACAAAACAAAGATCTGACCCGGAGAGGTTCCTTGGTTGCGAATTTCAAAAACCGTTTTAAGAGTGTTTTCTAGTCCGTCCGGGGTGTGAGCGTAATCGATAAAAACAAACCGACCCTTGGAGTTGGGAACCTTTTCCAGTCGGCCGGGAATGCCCGGAAAATCTTTCAAGTAGCGCACCGATTGCTCGGGGCTAATTCCCACACTGGCCACTGCGGCAATGGCGGCCACGACATTGGCAACATTGTGGCTTCCGCACAGCGGGATTTGGCAATTCAATTCTCCAAAAGGCGAGGTCAACAGAAACTGCGCGCCGTCAAAATCCTGAGTTCTTAATTGAAATCGAAAGTCCGCGCTTTTGCTAACTCCGTAAGTCCACAGGCCGGCCTTGGCGGCCACCCTCAATTTAAGACCCCAGGGATCATCTTGATTCACAACCGCAAAAAGGGGACTTTTTTCGGACTCCCATAAAAGATCGGTAAAAAGTTTTTGCTTGGCCTTGAAATAGTCCGTCATTGTAGCGTGATAATCCAAATGATCGCGGGTCAAATTGGTAAAAATCACCGTGTTAAAAGCGATCCCCCGCACGCGCCCTTGATCCAATCCGTGGCTCGAGACTTCTATTGCCAAGGACTTTGCACCGAGCGCTTTCATTTCTTTCAGGCGACTTTGCAACTGAATTGGATCCGGCGTCGTGTGGGTGCTTTCCCAAACAAAATCTTCGCCGTTTATTTTCAAATGATGATCGATAGTGCCGATCACGCCGGCTTCTTGACCTGCATGATTTAACAAATGCTCCAAAATATAAGTGACCGAAGTTTTCCCGTTGGTTCCCGTCACACCAAAACAAAGCATCCGCTGCGCAGGATCGCGGTAAAGTTTCCGGGCAAGACTACTTTGGGCCGCGCGCGTGTCTTCGATCTCCACCACCGGCACTCGGAAATCCCGGGGATTTATTTTTCCCATTTGGACAATCAGGGCCAGGGCCCCATTCTCCACCGCTTGAGCCAAAAACTGGTGACCATCACTTTTTGAGCCGATAACGGCCAAAAAAACAGTTCCTGATTTTATGGCACGACTGTCGTGCGTGATAAACTCGATTTCAGGATTTAAATCTGTGTGTATGCGAGCTTCAGGGCAAACCGAAACGAGATCCTTTAAATTCATCGGTACAGGCTAAAAGTGGACCTCTGTATTTTCAAGTGACCTTTATAGAAATGTTTTATAGAGCTGGCTCATGGCAAAAACTCCCCGTTTCGATTTCGTAGAAACTCCCTCCGAAAAGACTCCGCCGTCACAGTGGATTTTCTTGTTCCATGGCTTTGGAGCCGATGCTTATGATCTTCGCTCTTTGTCCGAGGTTTTGGCTGCAGGCACCTCGACGCACTGGATCTTTCCCCAGGGCATTCATGCCGTTCCGATTGGACCCGGCTGGATGGGACGGGCGTGGTGGCCAATTTCTGCTCGCGATCTGGACGGGGGAATTGCGGATATGGATTCTTGGTCCAACCGTGAGCCCGAGGGTCTTACAGGATTGCGCGAAAAGCTTTTGCCGTGGATCGAAAGTTTTGAAACCGACTGGAGCAAAATTGTGCTGGGTGGATTTAGCCAGGGCGCCATGCTGGCGACCGATCTGTTTTTACATGCGCCACAGCCGCCCAAGGGACTGATGATTTTATCCGGCGCGATCGTAAATAAACCAAACTGGAAAAACGTCCTTGTTAATCGCCAGGGCAGCCGCTTTTTTCAAAGTCACGGGCGTCAAGATCCCGTGTTGCCTTATCGGGGTGCGTCCCAATTGGAATCAATGCTGACCTCGTCCGGAATGAAGGGCTCTCTTTTTTCATTTGATGGCACTCATGAAATCCCGATGAACGTGATTCAAAAGGCAAACGAGTACTTGAAGTCTTTGGAAGCCAAGTCTTAGAATCAGTCCATGAAAAATTTTTGGATCGCACTTCTTCTGATCTTTTTGCCATTGGGCTCCGTTTTCGCTCAAAAAAAGAATTATAAAAAACTTCCGCAAAAATTTCCGCTTACAAAAATTGAAAAAGCGGTCGAAGTCCCTTTGGTCAATCCCGAAACTCCCACGATTGTAACGGAATCGGTGACACCTGAATCCGAAATCATTTCTGCGGAAAAGTTTATGAGCTTCCGCATGAATCCCGTGCCCCTGATTGTGGGCTCGATGGATGCCGCCGTGGAGTTTAAAGTGAGCGAACACTGGCAGCTGGGACCGCACTTTGTGTTAATGAATACAAAATCTTCGGACATCGAGTTTGCAAATCAGGGGGCTGGGATTCGTACGACCTGGACACTCGAACCCGTGTATCAAAGCAGCTTGTATCTTCAGGGTGTTCTTGGAGCCACGAAAGTCGCTGCGTCTTATTCCGACACGACCAACCGTTACACGGCCAGCTCCAACAGTGCCTACTATTATTTCGGGGGTGGTTACAATTGGCAGTGGACCAATTTCAACCTCAATTTAGGACTAGCGATCTCGGGCAACAGTCCCACAGAAATCAAGATCCTGAATTCTAATCAAGCCGTCGTAAAAGCAGGCTCGGTTCCGGTTAAAACCGCTCTTTTGTTTGAGTTAGGGTTCGCCCTGTAGGCGAACCAGTAGACCAGTCGCCCTGTAGGCGAACCAGTAGACCAGTCGCCTTGTAGGCGAACCCACTTTTTATAAATTCTAAAAATGCATGATAAATTGATTATTATGCATTTTACAAAGACTTACGAGAACCCTTAAAAGCAGCCTTATTGAAAGCAGAAATTAATCTGCACAAAAATAGGAGTTTCTCATGAATGCATTTATCACATTGGCTGCAACACTTTTATTGGTCACCGCGCAGGCTCAAGCGGACGGCTTTATTTGCACAACCGAATCGGGACTCAACGTTAAAATCTTTAATCACACGCAACCGTCGATGGGAACTCGCACGGGCGCCATCATGGTGGTCAGCGATTCTTCGATCAACGCTGGCAACAAAACGATCGCGACTTTTAAAGATTTAACGGGAACTCTGAAATCAAATTCTTTGATTTACACGGGTAAAGTGGATTTGCGCTTCAACGATTCTTCTCGCAAAGGGGAGCTTATCGGCGGGACTAAACTAGGGCAGTTGGCGAGCATCCAAATGGAGCTTGGGTTCAGCTACTTGCGTCCAGAAAAACACGGGGATTTCATTCGCGGATCTTTGGACCTTAACAAGCGCAACGGCGAAGTTATTTCCGAAAGAGCCAATTGCACTCGCTATTTGAAAAACTAATCTCAGCAAGTATTATGTCTCGCGGCTTGAGAGAGATTGTGACACCACTTTCTCTGGCCTCGAGATTGCTTTGTAGGTCCTTCAAGTAATCCCGGTGTCATGAAGACATCGAGAAAGGAAGGAACCAGATGAACACCCCCATCAAGATCGGATTTTCGGCATTTATTCTCATGGCCTCACAATTTGCCGAGGCAGAAATCATTGGCCCCGCTTCGTACGGAGGAACCGGCTGCCCGGACGGGACCGTCAGTTCTTTCTCCAGCCAATCCCGCAAAACGGTGACCCTGAAATTGTCGGCAATGGAAACTCGCACCGGCGACCAAACCGGAGCGGCGATCAGTCGCAAAGCCTGTGCAATCTCGATCCCGGTTGAAGTGCCTGCGGGACAGACGATCGAGTCCGTGCAAGCAACTTACGAAGGAAATGCCATCGTCGCTGAGGGTGCAAACCTGAAGTTTCAAACGGAGCATTTCACTGCGGGCACTCAAGGCAAAATCAACAAGCTGACCCTCGAAGCCAACGAGTCCAGCGCTTTTGGTTTAAGCCAATACAGCAAAATTGGAAGCGTCTGCGGGCAGGATGTTAATTTACGTGCGAATTTCTCGCTCTTAAATCAAGGCTCCGCCAACGCGGCCCTAACGGCTGGCAAGATTCAACGTGTAAAATATAAAATTATTTTAGCGGCTTGTACCACAAACTAGAAGGAATGAATGGCGCGGGCCTCGCCCGACGGGACACCAGAGTCTTCAGACAACCCTGAAGAGCTGAGCTCCGGCGAGTGCAGGTTCCCGCCCGTGTAAGGTTTTAGCATCGGTCGTAAAAACAGCGTCAGTTGTTTTTTTCGCGACCAAGCTCCCCCCGATTTAGGCCAAGTATCATGAACCACTCCGGTGCCGACCAGGCGCACTTCAACTTCTTGGCCCTGCATTTTTTTAAGAACTTCCCGGACCGTTAAATTTGTTAGTTGGGGGACGTAGGGATGAAACTCAAGTATCGGCGATTGAAGTGCTTCCAAGACCGGGATCGGTGTTGGCGTCACCAGCCCCATTTTCTTTTTCGACCTTCGGTCGGTTTTTTTCTGCAAAGCTTTCCAGTCCGTGCTCGTTAAATTCTTTTCTTCGACGATGACCGGAGCCCAGCCCTCTTGTCTCGTGATGTATCCCGCCATACGTGAAAAAACCGGGGCCGAAACTTGGGATCCGTAAAAAGAAATTTTCTTTGGATGATCAACAGAGATATAAATCACATACTTTGGATTTTCCGCCGGCAAAAACCCCGCGAAACTAGAAACGTAGGCGCCTTCCATGTAGCCCCCACCCTTGGGATTTACCTTTTGCGCGGTTCCCGTTTTTCCGGCCACCATAAATCCGTCCACCCGCGCATTGAAGCCCGTTCCGCCCTCGGCGGTCACCCCCGTTAGCATCAAACGCACGGACCGCGCTTTTTCGGGGCTCATCACCCGCCGACTTTCACTTTCCAACACCGGAATCTGTTTCATTTCGCCCGTCACCGGATCTTTCAGAGCCTTTAAAATTCGCGGTTTTTTCCAAACTCCGCCGTTGGCGATTGCCAAATAGGCTGCCGCCACCTGGAGTGGCGTTGTTGAAACGCCCTGTCCAAAAGAAACGTTCGAAAGCAAATGGTCATGCCAAGGGAGCGGGAGCAAAGCGCCTTTTTGCTCTCCGGGAAACTCGATTCCGGTTTTAGTTCCAAAACCAAAACGTTCAAAATAATCGCGTAATTTTTTATCCCCCAGCATCATTGCAATCTTGGCCGTTCCCACATTTGAGGAAAAACTCAAAATCTCGGGGACCGTGAGGCTCGCCCAATTGTGGCTCGCTTCGGCTTCACGAATCCAGCGATCGTTGACTTTAAACTTCCCGTGCTCGGTGTTGATTCTTGAGCTGGGTTGAATCAGATTTTCTTCCAGCGCTGCGGCGATCGCAAATGTTTTCAAAACAGATCCAGGCTCTAAAACATCCGTGACGGTCCGGTGACGACGTTTCTCGAGGGAAACTTTCTGTGCCTTGTTCGCGTCAAAAGTCGGCGCCATAGCAATCGCCACCAGTTCCGAAGTGGCCACGTCTAAGATCACGCCGTAAGCCTGATCGGCGCCAAACTCTTTCACGGTTTTAACAAGTTCGTTTTCCAATTGGTTTTGAATTTCGGAATCAATCGTCAACTGGGCGTCTTGACCCTCGGGCACTTCGGCAAACAAAAGTCCGTCCATAACGAGCGGACGGCCACGAGCGTCTCTGGGGACCGACAGTTTTTTGGATTCCCCCCGCAAATATTGATCCAGCGACAGCTCAAGTCCTTCCAGACCTTGCCCTTCGGATCCCACCATGCCAAGGGCTGGAGCGAGCAATTCTTCATTAGGGTAAATGCGTTTGTATTCTTCGATGAATCCCAATCCGGCAATGCCCAGGGATTGAACGGCTTCTTGTATTTCTGAGTCCATTTTTCTGGAGATCCAAACAAATTGGCGCTTACGATCTTTGAGTTTTGCAAAAATTTGATCGGACGACATTCCCAACGGCTTTGCCAGTTTTCGGGAAACCCATTTAGCACTCTCAATTTTCGAGGGATCCGCAAACAAACTGTAGGCTTTTACCGAAAGCGCCATTTCACGGCCTTTGCGATCCAAGATCGAAGCACGGCGTGCTTCCAATTTCACGACCGATTGAAATTGTCGCTCTTGGCGCGCGAGCAATTGATTTGCCGGCAAAAATTGAAGCTGGGCCGCTCTTAAAATAACGAAACCCCACACCACCAAAAAACACGCGAAGATAATGGGAATGCGTGACTTCAAAATGAGTTCTCGTTCAGGTAAACGACCTGGTTCATGTCGGTTCGACGTAAAGAAGACCTGCGCGCGGCCAACTTTTCGATTTTATCCAAACGCAGGGACCGCGCCAGAATGATTTCTTTCAGGCGCTTCTCTTCTTGTTTTTCTTTGTAAATGCGGGTGAATTTTAAAAGTCCGTAACCCAAGCGGCGTTCTTCCATTTGCAGAAGCACGATGACCATCATCGTGGCCACAATCATGGCGATACTTATTATCGGCTTAAGATGAACTAACTCCGCTTGAAACTTCGACGTCCAGTCCCGCTTCATACCCACTCCGTTCGTAGACTCGCAGCTTCGCGCTTCGTGATCGTGGATTTTCCAAAGATTCCTGTCGGGTGGGAATGATGACTTTTTTGTTCACCGGCTTCCCGAAATCCGCGGAACCACGAAAATCAGTCTTCACCAGTCTATCCTCGAGCGAATGGAAGGTCAGCACGGCAAGCCGACCCCCAGGCTTGAGTCCAGATCGCAAAAGTGGCAACGCGGTCTCTAGCCCACGCAGCTCGTCGTTGGTCGCGATTCTTAAAGCCATGAAGTAGTTCGTCGCGGGATGAAAGCCTTTTTTTCTCCATCCATCTGTGGCTTCGATCAAAGCCGAGAGTTCCAGGGTGGATTTAAATTTTTGGGAAATTCGGCGCGCCAAAATCGCCCGCACAACCCGCGCGCAGTGGTAGACCTCGCCATAAGTTTTGAAGATCGCAAATAAATCGTCTTCCGAGGCTTCGTTAACCAAGTCGCTGGCGGGAAATCCTTGGGTCGGATCCATCCGCATGTCCAACGGCCCGTCGTTGTAGAAACTAAATCCGCGCTCGGCCTGGTCAAGCTGAGGGGAGCTCACGCCCAGGTCAACGAGCATCAAATCAAACTGACCATATTTTTCTGGAGAAAATTCGTAGAAATTGTCGTGATGCAATTCCAAGCCGGCAGAGGGTAATTCTTGACCGACTTCTTTAAGCGCTTGAGGATCTCGATCGATTGCCACCGCTTGGATTCCCGTAAACTCTTGAAGTACCGCCTTCAGGTGTCCACCTCGACCCAGAGTTCCATCAAAGTAGCGTAAAGGTTCGCTCCCGTGATTTCGACTCTTCAAAGGACGAAACATCTCAATGATTTCAGTCAGTAGGACGGGCTGATGTTTCATCTTCTTTGGTTCCTAGTTCTATTGAAAAAACTGCAGAGATCACTTGTTTTGGGATCGGGTCGGGCCCTTTATCCTTGAGCATCGACCGACACCTCGTGCTAAACTATGCCTCATGATCGTTGATTGCCCAAAATGTGGATTTTCCCAACCTAAGGATGCCTACTGCGCCAAGTGCGGAGTGAACATGAGTTCATTTCAGTCCGCACCCTTGCCGTTAATCACCCGTTTGTTTGCAAATCCAGTTCTACATATCACAGTCATTTCATTTTTGGTCGTCACGGGCACTCTTTACATCATACGCCAGCAACAGAAACAGGAAATTGTTCGTCGCATGGAATATCTGCGGGGTGGGCCCGTGTTTGCGGGGGCATCGGGAACTAAAACCTCAAAAGAAGTGGCCGTTAATCCAGCGGCAGAATCCAGCGGCGAAGTACCTCCGCCGCCTTCCCCAACTTCTGCGGCGGTTGCAAACCCTCAACCGGGGGCTGCAGTTTCTGGTTCAATTTCTGGTTCAATTTCTGGTTCAACCAGAGCAGCTGGTTTTTTGCCGAGCAATCGAAACATGGCCACCGTCAACGAACCCGTCGACCGCGGGCAAGTTCGGTTGAAAATACAATACGTGTTGGCCGCGAAAGCGTCCGTCCAAAGACTTTTGCAAGAGGGTCAATCGCACGCGAGCTTCATCGACTTTGGCGATGTTCGCATGGGTGTGGTTAAAAATGCAGCGGCATACCTGGCCGGCTTGGACAGTTTGGAATCCATCGACAAATCCGCCGAAGTCGAGGGTTCCGAAATCCTGTGGCATACCGGTGAAAAAGGCGAAAATAGCGTCGGGATTACCTCGAAAATCGCAATTCAGAGCCGGGATAACCAATCTATCCGCGGAGAAATCGAGGTTTTGAAAACCTTTTTTGAAGGCCGAGACCGGTCCAACGGACCCTCGCTGAAATCCTTTGGACCAGCCCAATTCGAAGTGGCGCCCAAATCAAGCTTATTTTTGGTCATGAATCTGCCTCTGTTTGCCCAATCTGAAACGGTCACAACGGGGTTTATGAGGCTTTTCCAGATGAATAATTTCCTGCAACGCCAATCCGAATTTGTCTTGATCATCGACTTCGAATGACGCTTGACCTCAATCGGTTCTTTCATGCAGCTTGATCCCAGCTGTTGGAGGGTCCGCGCATGCACGATTTAAAACTTTCCCCCTATATTTCGGCGGAAAAAATCCAAAACAAAGTCACCGAACTGGCCACTAAAATAAACAAGCGTTTCAAAGGCGAGCCCGTGATTGCGGTTTGCGTCCTGAAAGGCTCCTTTATGTTTTATTCGGATTTGATCCGGCAGCTCGAGGGGGATTTACACTGTGATTTCTTGGGCGCTTCCAGTTATCAAGGAATGACCAGTTCCGGCGAGGTCAAAATCACGCTGGATCTAACAAATGCAATTGCCGGAAAAAATGTTTTGCTGATCGAAGACATCGTCGACTCTGGATTAACGATGAATTATTTGAAATCTATGATCCTTGGCCGCAAGCCCAAGTCTTTGACGACCATCGCGCTTTTGGAAAAACCAGATGCCCTCAAAGTAAAGTGCGAAATTGATCACGTTGGCTTTCAAATCCCGAACGACTTTGTCGTGGGTTACGGCTTGGATTACCAAGGTTTCTACCGAAATCTTCCCTACATTGCTCAGGTTCAAGACCTGCAGTGATGTTAAGTCTATTGCTAACGCTTATTCTCCAAGTGGCAAGCGCGCAAGCGCCTGAACAGACACAAGCGCCGGAACCCACACCGGCGCCCGAACTTATTCCAGCGCCTGAAACATCCACTATTCCGGCATACAAACCGAGCTTGATCAATCGAAAGACCGGAAGAGATCCTTTTTTTATGGGACATCAAGTGACACCCTCTGTTTCGACTTTGAACGAGGGTCAATGGACCGTGGGCTCTATGGCCCTTGGCTACGGAATCACGAATGAAGTCATGGTCGCGACCAGTCCGTGGCTCATTGGTCTTTACAACATGAACAACTTGGTTGTGCGGGCGCGCACCAAAGAAATTGATCCCACTTGGGGTCTGCAAGGCGGGTATTTTAAAACCGACAAAGCTCTGGGCAACGTCTACAAAATGGAAGCGATTGGCCTGTGGGGGCTGTGGCGCAAGCGGGTCACCAATAATTATCGCGTGATTTTTTCTCTCAATTATTTCTATTTTAAAGACGATGAAGTCCCTTTTTCGATTCGCCGCTGGTCCCTGGGTGATCGCACCAACGAAAAATCGCAATGGACCATGACGACGTTGCACGAGATGGGCACCGGAGGTCCCTTCAGGCTTTACGTCGAGGTCGGCTTGCTGGGATTTACTTATCAATACCCGAACTACCACTTCGGTGCTTCTGGCGGCTATCGCTGGAAGAACGGCTATTTTCAGTTCGGGCTTTCAGCGACTGGTTACTTGTCCTACATGACCCGATCAGCGTACAATCAGGTGTACAACCAGTATCGGGACAGCTCGACGGCTTCACTTGAATTCAGCACCGCCTATAAAAATTCCGTCGCGGTCCATCCTGAGCTGCAGATTCAGTTCATGTTTTAGTATTTTAAATTCTGGAGGATTCATGACGAAACGGATTTTGTCGCGACTATTGTCTGTTATTTTTAGCCTTAATTTCGCTTCTCAGACAAGCCTGGCCGCCGAATTTCGTTACGATCATTACGTCCTAAAAAATGTGGTCTTCGACTATCAAGTTTTGGGTTCAAAACAAGAATTCGTC
>JAYUPS010000142.1:0-4002 GCA_043759945.1 Bdellovibrio sp. | reverse complement strand
TTTTTCTGGGGACCTCGGTCGAGCAAATGATCCAATTCTAAGAGCACCCGCAAACTTACCGCCGATCGACTATTTGGTCGTCGAGTCGACCTACGGTGATCGCCAGCACGAGGCTTTAGACCCCGTCGAAGATTTAAAAAGTGTTATCAACGAAGCTCTTCAAAAAAAAAGTGTCGTCTTGATCCCCTCGTTCGCCGTGGGGAGAGCCCAGTCTCTCATGTACTATTTAACAATTTTGAAATGCTCTGGGAAGATTCCCGACGTGCCAATCTATCTCAATAGCCCCATGGCGACGAACGTAACAAATCTCCTCTGTGATTTCAAAGCACTCCATAAGCTGACAGAGTTTCAATGTCAGAAAATGTGCGAGGCGGTTCAATATGTGAACACCGTCGAACAGTCGAAAGCACTGAATGAAAAAAAAGGGCCTATGATTATCATTTCGGCAAGCGGCATGGCCACCGGCGGTCGAATCGTTCATCATCTGAAGGCTTTTGTCTCAGATCCAACCACGACGGTGGTGCTCGCTGGATATCAAGCGGTCGGAACTCGGGGCCGAGCTCTTCAAGAAGGCGCCAAAGAAATTAAGATTCACCGTGAGCTAATTCCGGTTCGGGCGAGCATTCGGGTGTTAAAAAACAGTTCGGCTCACGCTGATTACGTAGAGATTCTGAATTGGCTTAAACAGTCTAAAATTAGCCCTCGAAAAGTGTTCATTACCCACGGAGAACCCGAGGCTGCACTTAAGATGAAAGAACGCATTACCGACGAATTTCACTGGTTTTGCGAAGTTCCAAAGCAAGATCAAGAATTTAGTCTGGAGTAGACGTGAAAAATTCTCCAAACAGCTGCGAGAGACACTGCGATGGATTGCGAACGTATCACGACACCCGACTCATCGTCGTCACGGGAGGACCCGGAGCAGGAAAAACGGCTGTGCTGGAAATGGCAAAAAAGGTTTTGTGCGAACATGTTGCCATATTACCGGAGTCCGCCGGCATTGTCTTTGGCGGTGGTTTTTGGCGACTGCAAAGTTTGAATTCCAAATTGGCAGCGCAAAGTGCAATTTTCCACATACAGGTCGAAATGGAAAATCTAGTAATCGGCGAAAGCAAATGGGCCGTCGGACTTTGTGATCGAGGGACACTTGACGGACTGGCCTACTGGCCGGCGGCTGAAGACACTTTCTGGAAAATGAGCCAAAGCCAATTAAGCCTTGAATATCAAAAGTATTACGCCGTGATTCACTTGCGGTCACCCACCGATCAGTTCGGATACAATCAGAAAAACCCACTGCGCGTAGAAACGGCCGTCCAAGCTATTGAAATCGACGAAAAAATTGCGCATGCTTGGTCTGCCCACCCAAACTACCAGGCGGTTGCAAGCAGCGAGAACTTTTTGAACAAGGCTGAAATAGCTATGAAGTTTATTTCAGCTCATCTTCCAAAATGTTGTAACCATCCGCAGCCATCGGATTAATTCTTTGAAAATACCATCAAAACAGAACTTTAATTTATGGATCAAACCAATTTTGACCCTTTCAGCACTAGGCCTCATTACCTGGCTCGCCCCCGGATGGCCCGTTGACCCATGGAATTTACTGATCCCAAGAAAAATTGCCGCGATGATTTTTGCCTTGGCTTTGATCCAAGCCGTCGGCACCGCAATGGTGCAAGTTCTGGGAGCAAGAGCCGGCGCGATTCTTTCGGGATTTTTTGGAGGGCTTGTTTCGAGCACTGCCACAACGGCATCGTTGGCCCGGCATAGCGCGGAAACGGAAAAAGACCAATCATCGACCGGAACACTCACATTTCTGTCCGCAACAATGGCGATGTTGATCGAAGGATTAGCCCTGGTGCTGACTGGCACAAAAGAAATTCATTATTCAATCCTAATAATATTTTTAGGGCCAATTCTGGCAACCATGGCCATGATTGTCTCGCTTTCGCGAAACTTGAACCAAGATTTTGTCCGTAAGGAGTCTATTCAATTTCATATAACGCCTATCTTCAGACTTTCAATTTTTATTGTCGGTATTCTTTCGCTATCTAAATTGCTTCAAAATGCATTTGGACAAACAGGTCTTTTCGTTTTAACATTCTCGGTCTCGATGTTTGAAATTCACGGCTCAGTAATAGCAAATGTTCAGATCCACGAAAATGGAACAATTAGCGTAAGTACTTTAGGTACCCTAATTGCCATCTCGGTATTCGCTTCTTATCTTTCAAAGCTATTTCTAATCTCCTCGCTCGGAAGCAGGAATATGCGTAGAGAGGCGATAAAGAATACTTTTCTTCTATTCTTATCGCTGATTGCGAGTCTATTCATTGCAAATAGTCTTAGTTAGCATTGTAACGTAGCTGGTATTTCAGAATTCAGTGTGCTGTCGAATACAAATGCAATTTAGACGCTAAGATCAATGACCAATCAATAAATTATTCTCGACTGTCATCACACCGGGTGCCATCCATGCAGCAAGTCGCGCATCTGAGCGCTCGGTAAAAGACTGAACCTTTCCTGAGAGGGTCACCTTATCACCTTTCACGGACACGGTAATTTTCTTACTATCTTTTTCGGCCGTTCGTTTGAGTGCTTGTTCGATACGAACTTTAATGTCGTCCTGTCGAACCTTAGACTTTATCGTAATTTGATTGTTCACACCGCAAACACCCATAAGTTGGCTAATGGCATCTTTAGCTGCATTCCTTTGATAGTCCCACTCCGTTTCCCCCTTCAAAGTGATCCAACCCTTCTCCACCGTTACTCTAAGCCCTTTGGGAACAGAATAGCTCCACTCTAGGGCGTTTAATGCAGCCTCTGCAATTTGCGAATCGCTACGCTCGTACGAACCCATCAAATTAACTTCCAGTTCATCGGCTACAGCCCTTACATCACTAACCCTTTGAGCAGCATCCTCGCTGCGGGATTTTTCAAAATAATGTGGGACACTCCCGTGCAACGTAACAATCCCGTCTTTTACGGTTACACTAACCTGATTGGCCGTTATACTGGGATCCCATTTGATTTCGTTGATTACGTCTTCCTGGATCTCGGTATCCGATTTTTTAAATTTTGACATCTAAAGCTCCTTTGGTTTGTGGCGAACTGAAACCCTAAAGCTGCAACTCAAGATCCCTGGGCAGCGATCAATTAAAAGAGTTTGAACGAATTTGTTGGGGTGGAAAAGTACCTAAAGAAATTTGTTGTTTAAATATTGCCCGAATTAAATCTAACTTCGTTTTTTAATTCTACACTGTTGTTGAAATCACGAATATTATTGAGGGTTGTCTCGATAATATTGTGGAGTGCTTCTTGGGTCAAATAAGCTTGATGCGCGGTAATCAGCACATTTGGAAAAGTCATCAGCCTTGCCAAACAGTCGTCTTGAAGAATTGTCCCCGATAAGTCCTTAGAAAAAATTTCTTCCTCTTCTTCGTAGACGTCTAAACCAGCGCAGCCGATCTGTCCGGATTTCAGTCCTTGAATCAGTTCTTTGGTTTCAATCAACGCACCCCGGCCCGTATTTATCAGCATAACGCTTTTTTTCATTTTCGAAATTGCAGCGGCATCAATTAAATGTCGCGTCGATAAATTCAAGGGCGCATGCAAAGTTACGATGTCTGAACATTTTAAAAGATCATTGAGCGAAAGATATTCTAATCCGAATTTAGCCTGCAATTCAGTATTGTGAATGGGATCGAAACCCACCACCCGACAGCCAAAGCCCGACATGATTTTAACCATTACAGATCCAATTTTCCCAACTCCGATTATTCCGACGGTTTTTCTATTCATATCAAATCCGATCAATCCATCTAGAGAAAAATTGAAATCGCGAACACGCGTAACTGCGCGGCAGATTTTACGATTCAAGGACATGATCAATGTTGTCGCGAACTCTGCGACAGCATGGGGAGAATAGGCTGGGACGCGAACGATTCGGAGACCCAGCCGCGACGCCGCTAATAAATCCACGTGATTGAAACCGGCGGACTTTAGTGC
>JAYUPS010000141.1:0-4002 GCA_043759945.1 Bdellovibrio sp. | reverse complement strand
GGAACAAAATCTAAACAATAAAATTTTGCATCTGGTGGCACGCCCCTTGGCCGAAAGCGTTCGCATCCCCGAAGAAAAATTAATTCTACTGCGCGATGAAGACCTGTGGGGGAAAAAAACCAATCTGCGTCGACGGCCCGACTCGGAAGAGTTTCAAAAGCAAGCCAAGCGACTCAGCTTCGGTGATTTAAAGCCCGGCGATTGCGTGGTTCATTCAACTCATGGAATTGGAGTTTACGATGGTCTTAAGATCATGGCGATTGGCGGGGCGGAGAGCGAATTTATCCAAATTTCCTACAAGGAAAAAGACAAGCTCTACTTGCCCGTTTACCGAATCGGGCAGCTCAATCGCTATGCGGGAATAGCAGCGCAGACTTCCCTCGATCGCTTGGGCTCGAACCATTTCGAGAAAGCCAAGGCCAAGGTCAAAAGCGCGCTTCGCGACTTGGCGAGTGAGTTGTTGGCTCTGTATGCGAAGCGAGCCGAACTTCATCGGCCGGCCATCGAGTATCCGGAAAGTGATTACCGGTCCTTTGAGGCCAGCTTTCCGTATGACGAAACCGATGATCAGTTGCGTACTATTCACGATCTTGAGAATGATCTGCACAAAACAACACCGATGGATCGACTCATCTGCGGAGACGTTGGGTTTGGAAAAACCGAAGTTGCAATGCGGGCCGCATTTGCAGTGGCCTCTGGAGGCAAACAAGTTGCTGTGCTTTGTCCAACGACGGTTCTTAGTTTCCAACATCTTGAAACTTTTAAAAAACGGTTTGCCGGATGGCCCATGGAAATTCGCGCCCTGAACCGGTTCGTGTCGACCGCCGATGCCAAAAAAACTCTGGCGCTGACTAAAGAGGGAAAAATTGATATCCTGATCGGCACCCATCGAATTTTAAGCAAGGACATTCAGTTTCGAGACCTGGGTCTTCTGATTATCGATGAAGAACAAAAATTTGGCGTTGCTCACAAAGAGCGTATTCGTAAAATGCGTGTTGGAATCGATACCGTTTCAATGTCGGCGACTCCAATCCCCCGAACACTCAATATGAGTTTGTCCGGCATTCGTGATTTAAGCCTGATTAATACCGCTCCCGTTGATCGCCTGCCGACCAGGACCTTTATTACCAAGTGGGATCCCGAAACGATTCGAAAGGCTTTGACCTCTGAAGTTCAGCGCGGTGGTCAGATTTATTTTATCCACAATCGCGTTCAAAGTATTTACGGCGTCGCCGACGAATTGAAACAGATCGTTCCCGAGCTAAGAATGAAAGTGGGACATGGCCAGATGGAAGAACACGAGCTGGAAGAAACTATGGTGGCATTCTTCCAGCACGAAATTGATATTCTAATCTGCACCACCATCGTTGAGTCCGGTATGGATGTGCCGCGAGCAAACACCATGTTTATCGACCAAGCTCATACTTTGGGATTGAGTCAGCTCTACCAACTTCGCGGCCGCGTTGGTCGATCAAAACAAAGAGCCTATTGTTATCTTTTGTTACCACGCAATCACACCTTGGATAAGCCACAACAGGAGCGCCTAAAGGTCATCCAAGAAAACACGGCTCTCGGTTCGGGAATTCGCATCGCCCAATATGACCTGGAGCTTCGCGGAGCCGGAAACATCCTGGGCGAGGCTCAGTCCGGCCATGTCGATGCGGTCGGTTACGAACTTTACATGGAGCTTTTGAGCGAGGCCGTCGAAAATTTAAAGTCGGGTAATCCGACCACTGAAAACATCGAACCCGAAATTAATCTCCGCGTACCTGCATTGATTCCGGATTCTTATATGGGCGACATTCGCTTGCGGCTTTCTTATTATAAAGCTCTCTCCGAGGTTCGTACGGCTCAAGACATCGATGCCATTGAAGAAGAACTGAAAGATCAATTTGGTCCCTTGCCTGAGCCAACCCTCAATTTGTTAGGATTGATGCTTATTCGCGCCGTCTGCCGTGATTTGGGTATCAAGGATCTTTCTGCGGGATCAAAAAATATCTCCTTGCTGTTTGCGGCTTCAACACCAATGAAACCGGAAACAGTGATCAAGCTCGCAACCAAAGAAAATAAAAAATACAGCCTTACTCCGGACAATCGATTGAACATACGAATGAACGAAATAACTTGGGCCCGGGTCGTCGAAGAGCTCGAGCTGCTCGGAAGGCAGGTTTAGAATTACAAAATACTATCCCCACATTGATGGACTTCGCGCCGTTGCCGTATTATCGGTAATCTTTTTTCATCTGAATGCTTTATGGCTTCCGAGTGGATTTCTTGGGGTGGATGTTTTTTTTGTAATCTCGGGATTCGTGGTTAGTCACTCCGTCGCCAACTTCCAAGGTAGCTTGAAAGATTTCCTCAAAATCTTTTACGCGCGGCGATTTGTACGAATCTTACCGGCGCTCTTGGGCTGCTTGTGGATTACAAGCTTAGTCACAGTTCTATTTATTCCCGAAGCTTGGCTTGCAAGTACAAATGTTAAAACGGCAAGAGCGGCGCACATTGGTCTTTCCAATCTTACATTGATTCAAGAAAGTACAAATTATTTTTCCCCTCGTGCCGAATACAATCCCTTTACCCATACCTGGTCTTTGGCGGTGGAAGAGCAGTTCTACTTTGTCTTTCCATGGCTATTTTTCTTCTGGCTCAAAGGCGGTGGACGAAAACAGGTAACTAGTGCGGCGGTGGTTGCACTTTCCGTCGCTTCTTTTATTTTCGCCCGCTTTTATCCGGACGATTCCGTCGTCTTTTACAGTATTTTCAGCCGGTTTTGGGAGCTCGGACTCGGCGTTCTTTCCTATCAACTTACAAGGACACAGTTTTTCAATAGTTTGAAGATTTTAAATTATCGCGGACTAATCTCCAGCATTTGTCTGGTCGTTGTTTTAGGATCCATGTGGTTTCAACTTGTGGGCGGACCTACAGGCGCTGTTTCCGTGGCCTCTGTTTTTGCGACCTGTGGGCTACTTCTTATGTTGGAAAACAGTGGTTCCGTCTGGTCTAAATTATTTCTCTCGCTTCCTGTCCTGCGCGGGATCGGGCGGATTTCCTATTCTCTGTATCTCTACCATTGGGCAGTCATTGTGCTGTTTCGATGGACTGTTGGAATTAACAACTGGCAAACAGTTGCCGCCGCATTGATAATTTCTTTCGGCCTTTCTATTCTCTCTTATTATTTGATCGAAAATCAGTCGCGTCGGTTTGTTGCCAGACAAAACTTTGGTGCGGGCCGAACTATTTTATTTGGGCTAATAATACTTTTTTTAAGTTCCAAACTTACCAAGTTTACTTTTCAAAATCAGAACGCAGTCTCTTTGACTTGGACAGCGCGTGAGCCCGAGATCTGGTACCCCGAGAAACTTAATATCGAGTCGGCCGGCTGCAAGGCCGTTTACGCCGAGCTTGGTGGAATGGCCGGCGTTTACAAAAGATCCGAGGACTGCCCTAATCTAAAATCTGAAAAAAACTTTTTTGTTCTTGGCGATTCGCACTCTGGCGGATACGTGCCTATTTTTAAGAGCCTCGCTTTGAAAACGGGGGCTTTGGCTCGATTCTATTCTACGGGTGGCTGTACCCTTGTACCGATGAACCATCGCCATCAAGATTTCGCTAACGATTGTAAAGATTTTTTGACCGCCAGCACAGCCGAAATCGTCAAACTTGCTAAGCCCGGCGATGTTTTATTTTTACCCGGTTTACGCCTTCCTCGTTTAGGAAATCCATGGGAGACCAAACAAGAGCCCGATCAAGATTTAACTTCTGAGAAATACATTCAGATTAGAAAAGAAGTGATCGCAGAGGCTAGACAGGAGCTAGCTCCCTTTTTGCAAGCAGGGATGACGATTGTGATTGAAGCACCCAAGCCAATGCATCGAATTGCTCCTTATCGTTGTTATGATTGGTTTAATAAAAACAATCCTGCTTGCAAGCTTAGCTTTAGAATTGATCGCGAAGAGATGCTCAAGTACAGAGAGCCAGTCCTTAGGGCATTGAACGAAGTCG
>JAYUPS010000140.1:0-4004 GCA_043759945.1 Bdellovibrio sp. | reverse complement strand
TTGTACAGGCCCGAAAGCGCCGTGTTTTTTTCGGGATAAATTTTTACGGTGACCGATAAAGTGAATTCAGCCGGCGGAGCTTTTATTTTTAACATCGCGGGCGTGACTTCAAATTGGCCGGCGGTAAGTCTGTTTCCGTTAAGAGAGACTTCTTCGAGCTCCAAGTCGCCCCCATCCAAAACCAGGTCCGACAAAGCCGACCGGACTGAGCTTGTTCTTTGGATTTTTAACTCCGAGCGAACCCGCACGTAGTTTTCTTGGATGTCAAAAGCGAGAAAAGTTTGAGGGATCGCAAATTCGGGGGCTTGGTAGTCTTTGAGATAGATTTTTTCCATCTCAAAGTTCTAGCACCTCTTTGAGCTGTTTTCTAATGATACATGCGATCTTCAAAGGCTGAGAGCGCGGCTTTTGCGCCTTCGCCGATGGCAATCACGATCTGTTTGTAGGGTACGGTTGTGACATCTCCCGCTGCGTAAATTCCGGGGACCGAAGTTTTGCATTTGCTGTCGACGACAATCTCTCCAAATTTGGTCATTTCTAAGACGCCGTTGGCAAAGTGGCTGTTCGGGAGCAGTCCAATTTGGATGAAGACACCGTCCACTTTTAAGATGCTGACATCTTTGGTAACACGATCTTGATATTCCAAGCCGTTGACCTTGGTTCCATCGCCGATCATCTGCAGGGTTTTCGCGTTGGTAATGATCGACACGTTGCCTAGGGATTTTAGCTTATCGACTAAAATCTGATCGGCTTTCAAGTTCTCGTTGTATTCAATGAGTACGATTTCGCCGACGATCCCGGCAAGATCGATAGCGGCTTCCACGCCCGAGTTGCCTCCGCCGACCACCGCGACTTTTTTGCCTTTGTAAAAAGGCCCGTCACAATGGGGACAGAAGGCCACCCCGCGGCCCAGGTACTCTTTTTCTCCGGGAACTCCGAGCTCCCGCCAACGGGCGCCAGAGGCAACGATGATCGAGCTGGCCGATAAAAAATCACCACTGTCAAAGTGAATGGAATTTTTAGCTTCGGATTTTATTTCCGTGGCTGGGCCTCTTTTCAATTCTTTAACCCGACGGTGTTCTAAAACTTCGATTGGGTACTGCGCGATGTGCTGGTTCAATTGGGCCGCCAACTGCGGTCCGTCGGTGTAGGTCACGGAAATCAAATTTTCAATTCCCTTGGTTTCCTGAACCTGACCCCCCATTTTTTCTGCAATCAAGACAGTTTTTAAACCTTTGCGGGCGCTGTAAATCGCAGCCGAGGCTCCTGCCGGGCCGCCGCCAATAACTGCAACATCGTAGTGACCGTAATTTTCATTGGAGAAGTTTTCGGCCCTCTCAGTAACGCCAAATTCCTGTTCTAGTTTTCCGATGAGCTCCAAAAGATTAACTCGGCCCGAATGAATCATTTTTCCATCCACGACGATGCAGGGAACGCCTTGAATGCCGAGCGCTTTGATTTCGTCTTGGGAGTAAGCTCCGTCCACCATCTGGTGTTTGAAATTGTCGTGGGTGAGCGCCATCATATTCAGGGCTTGAACGACTTCGGGGCAGTTTTCACAAGTCAGAGAAATAAAAGTTCGGACTTCGATGGGACCGTTTAGGGCCTTCATTCGTTCGAGCAGTTTCGGGTCGGGCCATTTTCCCTTTTTGTCGGAATGCAAAATCGCAAGTATCAGCGAGGTAAATTCGTGACCTCCCGGAATCCCTCGAAAAGAAATCCCGTTCGGTTTTCCGTTGGTTTTCAGGTAAAATTCGGGGGCGTCACTAACGCCCACATCCACCGAAAGTTGGACCTTGTCCGTTGTCGAAGCCAAATCCCGCAGCATCGTCATTAGATCCACGTAATCCGGATGAGAGCTTGTCTTCACAACAAGCTCTATCGTGTTTTCCAATTTTGAGAAGGCGGCCGAGAGCTGGGATTTGATATCGTCGTCAAGGGTCATTGGGCTCTCCTGCCTGGCAAAAAAATTAAATCTTTCCGACGAGATCCAATCCCGGCTTCAAAGTTTTTTCTCCTGGTTTCCACTTGGCCGGGCAGGCCTCGTTCGGGTGCTTCGCCGTGTATTGGGCGGCCTGGACTTTTCGCAAAAGTTCATCGGCGTTTCGGCCGATTCCGTTGTCGTTAACTTCGGCCAACTTGATGCGGCCTTCGGGATCGACCAGGAACGTGCCCCGGTAAGCCATTCCCTCTTCTTCGATGTAAACACCGAATGAACGCGACAAGTGTCCCGTGGGATCCGCGAGCATTGGGTAGGTTATTTTTTTAATCGTGGGAGAAGTGTCATGCCAAGCTTTGTGCGTGAAGTGAGTGTCGGTGCTGACACCATAGATTTCGACACCCATTTTTTGAAACTCCGAATATTTGTCGGCCATGTCGCCCAGCTCAGTCGGGCAAACGAAAGTGAAATCGGCCGGGTAGAAAAAGAACACGGACCATTTGCCGTTAAGTTCTTTTTGGGAAACTGCTTTAAAGGCTCCCTGGTGGAAAGCCTGGACTTTGAAGTCCGGGATTTTGCTATTTATTAGTGTCTGCATTCCTGCTCCTTGTTGGTGAGATCTTACCCTACCTTCAATTTGGCTTGCCGGTAAATCGAATATATTCAAGGCTTGATAGATTAAATCTATTGAGTTAAATTAGGGCAATAAGGCTAGGTTGGAATCCATGGCGCAGAAAATAAATTTTTCCCTAACACAAATCGAATATGTTCTTGCCGTTCACAAGCACGGGCATTTTGCCAAGGCCGCCGAAAGCTGCTTGGTGACTCAGCCGACTTTGAGTATGCAAATTAAGAAGCTGGAAGACGACATCGGAGCTCCGATCTTTGATAGGTCCAAAAAACCCATACTTCTCACTGAGATTGGGCAAGCCTTGATCGGGCAATTGCAAACGCTCCTGTACGAGGCCCGTAAAATAGCTACGATTGTCGAGTCTCATGCCGGAACCGCGGTTCACGGAGAGCTAACGATTGGAGTCATCCCGACCATTGCGCCGTATCTACTGCCGGGTCTTTTTGCAACAGCCGAAAAAAAACGCTCCGAATTGGTGCTTGATGTGCGCGAGTTGCAAACTCAGCAAATTGTCGAAGGTCTCGAGAATGATGAAATCGACGTCGGAATCGTGGCCTTGCCCTTGGACATTTCAAAAGTGTTTGAGCTTCCGCTCTATTATGAGCCCTTTTACGTTATTTGTCGCAACGACCACGTGCTGGCCGATTTGAAGAGAATTAAATCCAGTCAACTTCGCTACCCGGATATTTGGCTTCTTGAAGAGGGCCACTGCATGCGAAACCAAACTTTGGATGTCTGTACGACAAAAAAAGCATTGGCTCCCCGAAAATTTAAGTTCGAGAGTGGAAGTTTGGAGACCCTAAAAAACATTGTTCAGAAGTCTGGTGGGTACACCCTGTTGCCGGCGATGGCTTTAGATCCGGTGGACTCTAAGACGCGAGTGATTCCCTTTGAGCGACCAATTCCATCCCGGCAAGTTGGTTTGGTCTATCGTCGCGAACATTATAAATCTCATCTGATCGAAAGTCTGGGCGAGCTGATTTCCGAATCTCTACCCGAAGAAATTCGAAAACTGCGCGCCCGTGATCTTGAGGTTCTAAAAATTTAGGCTCTAAAAATTTAAGTCCTTAGCGTTCAGTTAAAGCTTTCACATGACGCTCGCTAGATCCAATGTACTCGGACAGAGGGCGGATGATGCGATTGTTGCTTGCCTGTTCGATAATGTGCGCCGACCATCCGGTCGTTCGCGCCATCACAAAGATCGGCGTAAAGAAATCAATCTCAAAGCCCATCATGTAATAGGCCGGTCCTGCGGGGAAATCCAAATTAGGGTAGATTTTTTTCTTGTCCGCCATAACCTGCTCTAAGCCGTCGTACATTTCCATCCATTTCTGATTGTTCGTAATGTCGGCCATTTTTTGCGCGTATTTTTTCATCGTGGGCACTCGGGAATCTCCGTACTTGTAAACCCGATGTCCGAAACCCATGACTTTC
>JAYUPS010000139.1:0-4014 GCA_043759945.1 Bdellovibrio sp. | reverse complement strand
AAAAGCTGATGGCTAAATGGATTCCACCAAGTTCGATTCAATTGGTTCAAACCCCGCAAGCCGAGCACGGAGTTCCCACCGTGAATTTCGGAAATAGTTGCGCCAGTTACGGATCACCATTCTTACAAAATTGCCAATATGACGGCGTCGGGATGGCCTTGCAATATCTTTACGGGAACCGATTGAAACCAGCCCGTGAGCTCACCACCGAAGAGAAGTCAGGCCTGATTAGTTTTGATCAAAACACTTCGGAATCCGGAGCCAATTTAATTTCACAGGGGTTGGCTTTTATACCGCCCACTTGTAAAACGGGTTCGGCTTGCCGGTTGCATTTGGCTTTTCACGGCTGCAGCCAGAATACAAATTCAGTTGGATCGGTATTTGCCGAGAAAGCCGGCTATCTACCGTGGGCTGTCGCTAACAACATCGTCGTCGTGTTTCCGCAGGCGGCCAGCAGTCCTCAAAATCCAAAGGGTTGTTGGGATTGGTTTGCTTACACTGGATCCCAGTTCGCGACCAAGTCAGGCCCTCAGATGAGGGCCCTCCGTCAGATCATTCAGCAAATTTCGGGGTTCTAGGTCATTGACCAAATTACTGAACGGTAATGACTAAAGCAAAGGGTTGTTTCCCTGCTTTGCCCATCGGAACGCGAGTTCCAGATACATTAACGGTGACGTCTCCGCCACTTGAGATCGTTTCACCGTATTCATGATTGTTGATGTGATCGTTGGCGCTTTTGCCATTCAAGCTCAAATCCAAATCGTTCACCAGAGCCTGGCTGGCCGCCGGTGATCCCGGTGCGTCCGTGTAAACCAG
Organism: Bdellovibrio sp.; assembly: GCA_043759945.1. GTDB lineage: Bacteria > Bdellovibrionota > Bdellovibrionia > Bdellovibrionales > Bdellovibrionaceae > JAYUPS01. Next base: position 3,198 of record JAYUPS010000139.1, on the reverse strand, counting down.
GACTGCAGAAACTTTTTGACCTGCGCTGGTCGGCATTTTGAAAGCCAAAGATTCGCCGGCGCCAACACCGGCAGATTCAATAAATTTCGCGGTACTTTTAAGCGACAGGAACCGCTGCAGATCGACTTTACCGTAGCCCTGATTATTTTCAGGACGATTTTTTAATTCTTGGGTCGCGCCCGTGCCGTACTGTCCCGGTGCCATGTCGGTGGCCATTACCATCATCGCGGCTTTTACCAGGGCCGCCGAGGGATTTGTGATTCGCTGTTCTTTGACTAGAATTTCGCGAATAACCGCCGCAGCTCCGGCCGCCAAGGGTGTCGCCATCGACGTTCCGCCGGAATAAGTGTAATCCGCGTTGTAAGCGCCCCACAATTCTTGCGCCCCAGTTTCGTGAGAACGTGCGCTTAAGATGTTGGTTCCGGGGGCCACGATTTCCGGCTTCAGTCGTCCATCGCGAGTGGGTCCTCGGGAGCTAAAAACCGCCACGCCATTCACGTTGTCGGACAGCTTCGAGCTGGAAATCGGTTCAGCACCCCAGTTGTCCGCAGCGTTGCGAAGTTCTGAAATTTTTCGCTGAATTCCACCGGTGGACAAAAGATTTTCGGAAGCTCCGACGGTGAGCGCGTTTTTTGAAGTTCCTGGGGTGCTGACAGAGCCGGCATCAATCACGCCGTCTTTATTTTTATCCACGCCCGAGTTTCCGGCGGCAAAAATAGGTAAAAAGTTTAAGTTGTTCCAACTGAATTCGTCGACTTGAACGGCCATGTTGTCATAAGCGCCCAAGTTCGCTGGAGAGCCCCACGAGTTCGAGTGAAGTTGAGCTCCACCCTGCAAAGCTCCACCAAAAAGTTTTTCCAATTTTGGGGGAACGGTCAAATTCTCCAGGATCGGACTCCACATACCCTCGGGCAATAGCATGGCCTGCGGAGCTGCGCCTTGCAGTTTCCCGCCCGAGAAAGTTCCGCGTCCGGCGATACTTCCTGCAACGTGAGTTCCGTGGCCCATCGGATCGGCCCAGGTTTTTGCGCCCAATCCGAAATTAAGACCCGAAGAAACGGCCGTGCTGAAATCAACCGAAACCGTTTCGATGGTTCCGCGATCCAAGCCCGTATCCGCAAAGGAAACGATTTGTCCCGCCCCGCGGTACCCGGCATTCCAAGCCGCTTCCATATTCATAACTTTGGTTCCCGTTTCAAACCCGTTCAAATCCGTGTAGTCGCCAGCGAGGGCGCGGCCGGCTGAGGCGCGAAGGTTGCTGTCTTCGGAAGTCCGGTCCAACAGCTGAATGTGCATGAGTGAAACTTTCGGACGAAATTGAATGTGCTCAACGCCCGTCCAGCGTGCGAGCTCCCGAGCCATTTCCAGTTTTGTCACAACATTAACCAGTCGCCCGTCGACAGAAGCTTGCCGAAACTCAGGTCCGACCAACTGTGTGAAAACGGAATTCGCATCCTGGGCGTTGAAGCAAAGAATTTCAAAAGAAGTCAGGGAATCCCTTGTCGAGAAAGGCTGTGCGGTCAGTGACTGAAGAACTTGTTCGTTCAATCTCCAAGTTGGTTGATACACAGTAACCCCTAAAATCCGGTCTTTGTTTTCTTCTGCCAATTCTATAATTTGAGCGGCCGAGGCACGAACGACAACGGCGTCATCCGGCAGATATCTCAAAACCTGAAACCCTTTGCTCTGGAGCCAAGTCTTGTCAGACTCTGTTAAAACATTTTGGAACTGGATCACGATATCACTAACATCCTCGAGCGCGGATCCGATGGTTAGGCCCAGGAGCTGCTCGCTTCCGAGTTGAACCTCGCCGTGCTGCATTTTAAGAAATTTTTGCGAAGTCGGTGCAGAGCCTTCCGACATCGCTTCGGCCAAACTCAAAAAGGTTGACCCAACCAACATAAAAACAAATAAAAACACTGATCGAACCACAACCCCTCCTTGGTGATATGTATCTACCGGGAAATCAGACCAAGGGCTGACGAACTCGTCAACCCGATCCGCGCGAGATTAGCCAATGGACGCGAGTGCTAAGGGACCATGTACGCGCAGGAGCTCCTCACGCAAAAATCGGTTTTCAAGCTTTTTTAAAAGTGGATCGGATTTCAAAAGTTCAAAAGCCGAGTCCCGCGCTTCCTGCAAAATCTGCTGATCTCTTACTAAATTGGCCAATTGAAACCCGCTCAGGCCCGATTGACGCGTGCCCATAAATTCACCGGGTCCGCGCAATTCCAAGTCAAACTCAGAAACTTTAAAGCCATCGGAAGTGGTCTCTAAAAATCGCGTTCGCTCGTAAGCTTCTTCCGAGACCGCGTGGCCCAATATCAAAATACAAAAGCTTTTGTGCTCGCCCCGCCCCACCCGACCGCGCAATTGGTGCAGTTGCGACAGTCCGAAGCGTTCGGCGTGCTCCACGATCATCAATGTGGAATTGGGCACATCAACCCCGACCTCGATCACCGTTGTGGAGACCAAAATCTGAATGTTCTGATTGCGAAACTCTTCCATCACCGAATCTTTTTCTTCGGACTTCATTTTTCCGTGCAGAAGTCCAAATTTTAATTCCGGAAACTCGGATTTAAGCTTTTCAAACTCGGCCATCGCATTTTTTAAATCAATTTTTTCAGACTCTTCGACCAAGGGAAAAACCCAATAAGCCTGCCGCCCCTTGTCTGCTTGGGCTTTTAAAAATTTTAAAACCTCGGGACGCTTGCTCGAGTAAACAACTCGGGTTTGAACCGGTTTTCGCCCCGGCGGGATCTCATCCACCACGGACACATCCAGATCTCCGTAAACGGTCATGGCCAACGTGCGGGGGATCGGGGTTGCGGTCATTACTAAAAAATGGGGTGAGGTTCCCTTGCGTCGCAACTTCGCACGCTGCTCGACACCGAATCGATGCTGCTCATCAATAACAACCAAACCTAAGTTTCTAAACTGCACTTCGTCTTCGATCAATGCGTGAGTGCCGATCAAAACGTCGACCGATCCCTGGCTAAGCCCCTGAAGTAAAATTTTGCGCTCTGCGGACTTGGTCTTTCCCAAGAGCGAAGCGACTTTGACTCCCAGTGGCTCCAAGTAAAGTTTCGCGTTTTTTAGGTGCTGCTCGGCTAAAATTTCGGTCGGCGCCATAATCGCGGTCTGAAATCCGCAGACCTGAGCCAGGATTGCGCTCAGAAAAGCGACCATCGTTTTTCC
>JAYUPS010000138.1:0-10761 GCA_043759945.1 Bdellovibrio sp. | reverse complement strand
TCTGCCGGTTGAGAGTATTCAAATGTGTAGTGCGGGTTGATCGAAGACATTAATCCAAAGAACTAAACACACGGTGGCAAACATTGGGGTCACCCGACAAGATCCCACGGGTAAACCAACGTTGGCGCTGTTCCCCCGAGCCATGTGTGAAATGCAAGGGCTCCGGTTTAACCCCAGCTATTTTTGCTAGATTGTCGTCGCCGATTTTTTTGGCCGCGTTAAGTACTTCTTTAATGTCTCCGGGCTCGATCCATTTTCGCGTTCGGTTGGCGATCCGGGCCCAAACTCCCGCCAGGCAGTCGGCGTGCAGTTCCAGCCGAACTTGAATTTGATTTTGAGTAAATTCGTGTTGTCCTATTTTAGAATCCATAGCTTTTTTTAGAATCCCAAGACGATTTTGTACGTGATGACCAACTTCATGGGCAACGGAGTAGGCCTGAGCCATATCGCCCGCCGTTCCTAATTCGGTTTCCATCATTTTCAAAAATGAAAGATCGATATAAATTTTCTGATCGAAAGGGCAATAGAAAGGTCCCACTTCTCCCGGAGCCGTACCACACCCTGTTTGAACTCGGCGACTAAAGTAAACCATTTTTGGTTCTACGTAAACGGCGCCCACTCGCTTGAATTCGGCGTGCCAAACGTCTTCGGTGGATTTTAAAATGATACTTAAGAAGCGCGCGGTGTCTGCCTGTGCAGAAACAGAGGCAAAGAGAAAAAGAATTGAGGCCATGGGTGACAGGATATTGTTAAAGACGTTCATTGCGAAAGGTCCTTTCGGCAGGGGTGCAGATGTCTTTATACACAATGGACCTAAAGAACGCGACCCTGGTCTTAAAATTCTTTAAGAAGAACTTTGGCTTTTTCGATTTGGACTTTAACCGCTTGGGGGCTTGTTCCGCCTTCACTGGTGCGGGCCTTTAGAACCGCCAGGTGCGGCAGTTTAAGCAGAGAGGATTGATCAAATAAGCTGCTGAATTCTTTCAGTTGTTTAAGGGAAATATTCTCCAAAGCAAGATGGTTTTGCAGACAGAAATTGACGATTTTGCCCATGACCTCGTGGGCCTGACGAAACGGGAGCCCCTTTAAAACGAGATCATCTGCTAAATCAGTGGCGTTCGAGAAGTCGCCCTTCAGCGCCGCTGACATTCTGTCAACTTTCCAGACAGCGGACCTGAGCATTAAATTCATCAAATTTAATGACGACATCGTGCAATCCAAGCCTTCAAACAAGTAGGCCTTGTCCTCTTGCAAATCGCGATTGTAGGAAAGCGGCAGGCCCTTCATCATCGTCAGAGCCCCCATCAAATTTCCGTACAATTTTCCGACGCGTCCCCGGATCAGCTCGGCCACGTCGGGGTTCTTTTTTTGCGGCATAATGCTTGATCCGGTGGTCACATCATCGGCCAATTCCACAAAGCCATAGGCCGGACTACTCCATAGAATAAGTTCTTCGGAGAATCTTGAAAGATGCATCATGATCAGAGAACCGTTGGATAGAAATTCGATCACAAAGTCTCGATCACTAACGGCATCCAGACTGTTTTCGGTCACACCATTAAATTTTAATTCCTGCGCCACAAATTGACGATCAATGGGAAAGCCGGTCCCTGCCAGGGCCGCAGAGCCCAAGGGCAATTGATTAATTCTGGTGACGGAATCCTGCAGACGTTGATGGTCGCGATCCAACATCCAAAAATAGGCCATCAAATGATGCGCCAATGAAACGGGCTGCGCGGGTTGCATGTGAGTAAAGCCCGGCAAGATAGTTTGCGTGTGTTTGTCGCTGATCTGTAAAAGAGTCTGTTGCAAAGTTCGAATCGCGGTTTGCAAGGAAACCACCTGCTCACGCAAATAAATGCGGGTGTCGGTCGTCACCTGATCGTTGCGGCTTCGGGCCGTATGCAGTTTCCCGGCAACCAGACCCAATTTCTGTGTCAAAAGCGTTTCAATTTCGGAGTGAATGTCTTCCGCCAGCGGATTCAATGTGATTTTTCCGTTTGCAATTTCGGACTCGAGTTCCCGGAGTCCCTGAACAAGCATTTCCGCATCGGAAGACAGGATAATCTTTTGTCTCCCGAGCATTTGAGCATGGGCGATGGAACCCTGGATATCGACTTTCCAAAGCCGGGCGTCGATCTTCATCGAAGCCGTGTATTCGAACACTTGCTGGTCCATCTCCATTTCAAATCGTCCACCCCAAAGTTTCATCGATCAAAGTTCCTTCTGGTTTTTTTGAACCAATTGGTAATACATGCGTGACTGCAGTCCAAAATTCTTCACCGACCCTGTGCTTTCACGTTGATCAAAAGTTTGGGTGTCAAAGGAAGCCAAATCACTCGAATAAAGCGACCACGGTGAACTGCGGCCGGTGATGGTGGTCTGGCCCTTGTAAAGTTCCAAAGAAACTTCGCCGTGAACCCGCTTTTGCGTCGATCCGATATAAGCTTCGAGATTGTCTTTGTTTGGATCCCACCACAAACCTTCGTAGGCCAAGCGGCTCCATTCCAAATCAATTAGGGATTTGAATCGAATTTCATCCCGGGTCAGAACCAGGTTTTCCAGCGCTTTGTGGGCTTTAAGCAAAACTGTCGCTGCCGGGCATTCGTAGTTTTCACGTACTTTCAAACCCATCATGCGATCTTCCATCATGTCGATGCGGCCCACCCCGTTGTCGCCCGCAAGTTTGTTCATCTGTATCACCAGTTCTGCCGGCGATAATTTTCGGCCATTGATTTCGGTCGGAGTTCCATTTTTAAAAGTAATTTTTAATTTGGTGGGTTCATCCGCAGCGTTTTTAGCAGACTTCGTCCACTGGAAGATTTCTTCCGGAGGCGCAAAATCCGGCTCTTCCAATCTTCCGCCCTCGATCGAGCGACCCCAAAGATTTTCGTCGATAGACCAAATTTTTTCTAAAGACTGCTGAATCGGCACGTTGTTCTTCTTGGCGTATTCAATTTCCCAGGTGCGGGTCATATTCTGCTCCCGAATCGGAGCATGTATGGTGGCGTTCGGGATCATCGTGCGAATTCCAAACTCGATACGGTACTGATCGTTGCCTTTGCCGGTGCAACCATGGGCAAACGAGGTGATTCCCATTTTCTTTGCGACCTCGGCCGCTTTGGCCGCAATCAAAGGGCGCGCAATCGAGGTCGACATCGGGTATCCCTGATAGTCTCCGTTCGCCTGCAGGGCTTTCCAACAGTAGTCTTTCACGAATTCTTCTTTGGCGTCGACCGTGTAGTGTTCGGTTCCCAAAATTTTAGCTTTTTCTGCGGCTTGTTTAAGATCGGCTTCCGGCAGACCGACGTCCACCGTGACGGTCACCACTTTTTTGTAGCCGTATTCTTCGCGCATAAGCGGAATACAGATCGAGGTATCCAGTCCACCGCTGTAAACAAGTAGCACGGAATCTTTACTAGAATCTTTATTAGGCATGCCCGAAACCTCCAGTTATTAAACAACTCAACGGATTTTTGATGATCCGCAGGTCCAGGGTTAACATGAATAATTATGCAGTCAAGATCTTATTAGGGACAATAAAAGCTATTGACACAGTTTTATATGCATATATTATGCAGATATGTTGCATAAATATGATTCTAAAAAATCAACAACCGAGCCAGCAATCAAGACATCCATCGTCGGTGCCAGAGGATACACGGGACTTGAGCTCGCAAGACTTCTCATGGTTCACCCTCGCGTGGAGTTGACGGATTGCTATGCGACCAAAGAGTTCTCGCTTGCCGAGGAGCTTAATGATCAGAAAGCTTTGTCCGTCCAGTGTTATGCTCAAGACAGCGTCTTGGACAGTCAAGCCAGCCTTGTATTTTTAGCCACACCGGCTGAAGTTTCACTCGAGCTAACGCCAAAATTACTAAAACAAAACAAAACGGTGATTGATTTATCAGGCGCGTTTCGTTTGAAAAAACACGATTACAAAGCTTGGTACAAAATCGATCACGGGGAGCCCGCACTTTTACAGCAAGCTCACTACGGATTAATTCCCTGGTCGAGTCCTCCAAATTTCAAGGACCAAAATACAAGGTTAATTTCCAACCCCGGGTGCTTTGCGACAGCCATTTCGATGGCTTTGATTCCGGCCTTAAAAAATAAAATGATCGATCCTGCGATGATCGTGATTGATGCCAAATCGGGAACCTCGGGCGCGGGTCGAAAAGCCGCGGAGAATCTTTTGTTCACCGAGGTCGAAGGCGACTGCCTTCCCTACAAAGTGGGGCACCATCAGCACACCCCGGAAATTATCGAAGCAATCGAAAATTTTTCGGGCGTGCAAATTGATCCTCATTTTTCGACTCATCTGCTGCCCACAAGACGGGGTATTATTGCGGGACTTTATTTAAAATCGACCGGCGCGACAAAAGCAGAACTGATTTTGGCTTATAAAAAAGCTTACGCCGAATATCCGTTAGTTCAGATTGATGACATGGCGGTGGCCGGCCGGAATGCCTCTTTAAAAAGGGTCGTCGGAACACCGAAGACTCATATTCTGATCGAACAAGTAAAAGAAAAAATTTACGTTTATTCGGTGATCGACAACCTGTTAAAAGGCGCGGCCAGCCAAGCCGTGGAGAATTTTAACCAAATGATTGATGTGCCAATCATGACCGGGCTCGAACAGAGCCGAGGTGTGCTATGACTCCAGGACCAGGACTTTTAAGAACTTTACTTCCCAAAGGTTTTTTAGCCAGTGGTGTGAACTGCGGCGTTCGTCGTTATCGTCCCGATCTTGGCGTGATTGTTTCGGACGTCCCTGCTTCGGCCGCGGGTGTATTTACTCAAAATCAATGCAAGGCCGCTTCGGTGCTGCACTCGCAATCGCTTTTGCCATCGGAAAATATCCGCGCCATTTTAACGAACAGTGGTCAGGCCAATGCGGCCACCGGCGAACTGGGTTTTGCCAACAACAAAATCATGATCGAGTCCGCAGCAAAGACCTTTGATATTTCTCCAGCCACCATTTTGGTGGCGAGCACGGGCGTGATTGGCGTGCAAATGGAGATCGACAAGATCACTCAAGCAATGCCTGAACTTGCCGAGCGGGTAACGGACGTCGCCGAAGATTTTGCTTTGGCGATTTTGACGACGGATTTGATTCCGAAAACAGTCTCGTCCAATTTGAAACTTTCCGGCGGAACGGTGCGCATCACCGGTATTTGCAAAGGCTCGGGCATGATCCATCCGAACATGGCAACCATGCTTGGGTATCTGCTGACGGACGCGCAGGTGCCGGCGACGGACTGCCAAACGCTTTTGACCGAGGCCACGAATTTAAGTTTTAATATGATTTCTGTCGACGGCGACACTTCGACCAACGACTGCGTATTTATGATGGCCAACGGTCAGTCCGGCGTAAAACTTGAAACGGAAGCCGACAAAGCCGCGTTCAAAAAAGAACTGATCAAGATCGCTCAGTTTCTGGCGCAAAGTATTGCCGCAGACGGCGAGGGCGCCAGCAAACTGATCGAAGTTGTTTTGAAGGGCGCGCCCACGATGGAAATGGCTCGGCAAGCGGCGCGAGCTGTAACGACCTCGCCGTTAGTTAAGACCGCCATGCACGGGGAAGATCCAAACTGGGGCCGAATCTTGGCAAAGTTGGGATCCGCCGAAGTTACGCCAGAATGTCTGGCCAAGATGGATCTAAGTTTCCAAGGGCATTCGCTTTTTGAAAACGGAGCGCCTCTGGAGTTTGACCGACCTCTGGTGCGGGGATCTTTAAAACAAACAAAGATTAAAGTTTTAATCGATTTGAAATCAGGAAAACATTCAGCGACCGCCTGGGGCTGTGACCTGTCGAAAAAGTACGTCGATATTAATACGGAGTATTCTTAATGGAAAAGCACGGAGTATTCTTAATGGAAAAGCACGGAGTATTCATGATGGAAACAATTCTAATTAAAGTTGGCGGAGCTTCACTTCAGGATGAGACTGTCATCACTCAAGTTGCGGAAGCCGTTAAACAATATCGTAAATACGGATATCAAGTTGTCTTGGTTCATGGCGGCGGTCCCGCCATCAACGCAGAACTGGTGCGCAAAGGGATTTCTTGGACTTTTGTGGACGGCCAGCGCGTGACAACTTTAGAGATGATGGACACCATTGAGATGGTTTTAAATGGATTAGTGAACGGGAAAATCGTTCGGGCTTTGAACGCGATCGGCGTTCCGGCCGTGGGCCTGTCGGGTGGGGATGGGCAGACCTTGCTTTGCACCCAAGCCGCGAAGGAATTGGGTTTGGTCGGACTGATTCAAGAGGTGAAAACCAATTTGGTGGAAGGCATACTTGCCATTGGCAAACGGGCCCTCGATAAGCCCGTGCCGGTTGTGGCACCCCTGGGCGTTTCCGCCGAAGGCCAAGCTTTCAACATCAATGCGGATTGGTCGGCCAGCCGATTGGCTCAGGCTTTAAAAGTGAAGCAATTGATTTTTTTCACCGATCAAACCGGGATTTTGGACAGAAATGGAAACCCAATTTCCGAGATTCGCGCGGGGGATTTGCAAAAATTGGTCGATGACCGCGTGGTCACCGGTGGGATGCTCACCAAAGTGCTTACGATCTTGGATGCGCTCCAAGGCGGCGTCGATATCGTGCGCGTTTTAAATTCCAAAGACGCGGTTCGTGGACTTTGGACAGACCAAGTCGGAACATTTTGTTACCGCGAAAATTTCGAGCGTTGGACTCAGGAAATGGAGTTGAAATATGCTTCAGTTTAATACCAAGCATTTTCTCACCGGCGAAGAGTTGTCCAAAAAAGAACTATCTCAGTTGATCAATTGCGCCGAGACTTTTCGCAAAAATCGAAAAAGTGATCCGGCCGGAATTCTTCAAGGCAAAACAGTTGCTTTGGTTTTTGAAAAACCAAGCCTGCGCACGCGCGTGAGCTTTAGTGTGGGCGTGCAAGAACTGGGCGGGACGCCCTTGGTGCTGGAAAGCTCGCAAAAAAAACACGAGGAACCCGAAGACACCATTCGCGTTCTGCAAGGCATGGTTCACGGCGTGATGCTGCGAACTTTTGCGCACGCCACATTGGACAAAATGGTTTCAAAAGCCAACATCCCCGTCGTGAACGGACTTTCAGATTTGCATCACCCGTGCCAGGCCTTGGCCGACCTGCAAACTTTGAAGCAATATTTCGGAACCCTGCAGGGCTTAAAAATTGCCTACATCGGCGATGGAAATAATGTTTTGCATTCCCTGCTCTTGATGGCGCCCTTCTTGGGGGTGGATGTGCACTTTGCTTGTCCCCCAGGATATCAACCCAATGCGGATATTTTAAAACGGGCCGAAGCTCGAGCTTTGGCAGGGGGAGCGCAGATCCGGTCCTTTGAAACTCCTGAACTTGCTGCAGCCGGGGTGAACGCCCTTTACACCGATGTTTGGACGAGCATGGGTCAAGAATGCCAGGCCGCAGTCAGGAAGCAGGCCTTTGAAGGTTATCAAATCAATGCCGAACTTTATTCCTTGGCATCAATGGGCGCGATCATTCTTCATTGTTTGCCGATGCAAAAAGGTTTGGAAATCACCGCCGAGATGGTGGAGCACAAAAACTCGGCCCTGTTTGCGCAGGCCGAAAATCGATTGCACGCGCAAAAAGCACTGCTGGTGGGAATTTACCAGGGTCTTTTAAAGCCCAAAGGAAGTAATTTGAATAAACGCTCATCAACAGACGAGGTCGCTTATTCGCTCTAGAATTTCGGAATCTAAATCTCGCCAAGGCGTCTTGATGGCTCTTCTTATGAAGGGGGATCTTTCTACCCAGGAAGAGCTGGTTGATGAATTAAAGAACCAAAACTACGAGGTGACTCAAAGTACGATATCGCGGGATCTTCGAAAATTGGGCGCGATGAAAGTGATCGATCCCTCGGGACAAACTGTTTACCGCTTGTCGGAGGAGTCTCTCGCTGGGCCAGCGACTTCGAACCGCAGTTTGAAGGGTCATTTGGTGGACATCAATCACAACGGATCCATGATTGTCTTACATACCACGGTGGGATCGGCTTCGATGGTGGCCCGTCATCTGGATGCCGTGAAGCCCGAGGGAGTGTTGGGAACTCTCGCCGGAGACGACACGATATTTATTGCACCAACCTCGATAAAAAATATCGAGGTTATTATGCAATCGCTGACCGACGAACTGACTTAGCTGTTCGTCAGCCGAAGCAGGCTTAGTCGTCTTGGGGTCCGGTATTGCGATCTTGTTCAAAAATAAAGACCCACGCATTATTTTGGCATTCGTAAACATGGTACAAATCGTCGCTCACAGCGCGGTAATCACGTTGTCCATTTGGGCAGGTGGTGGGGGTCGCGATGCTGGCAGTAAATCCAGAAAATACGAAAAGTGCGGTGAAAACAAGAAACTTCATAAAACCTCCGTTAAGGGGTTTGTACACCAGTATCTGGGCCCCGCAAGTTAAGAATCCGTTGGAATAAAACTATTTCACCAGGACTCTTTAGTAGCGCCAGTTCTCAATTTCCAAGAATTCCGTAAAGTTATGACCCGAGATGCGATAATTTCGCAGGCCCTTGGGGGCTACGGAATTGTTGCCGCGGTAAAAGAGTGGCAGAGCGGGAATTTCTTCGGTGTAGGCTTTTAAAACATTTTTCATGATAGCGACCCGTTTTTTAGGATCAAATTCCGTTTCGGCCTGTTCCAACCACTTGTCGACATTTTTATTCACCCAACCAGTGCGGTTAGTGCCCGACCAGGCATTTTTTTCGCTCGGAATCATCGACGAGTGGAGCGCCAATTTTTGAATTTCGTTCGGAGAAGAAACCCAAGCGTACAAAGCCATATCAAATTTTCGTTTTCGAATCATTTCGCCAAATAAAACTCGGGCCGGAAAGTTTTTAGAAACGACTTCGACGCCCACTTTTTTCCAAGAGTTTTGCAAATAAGTCTGAATCATCATTATCATTTTATTGTCCGCGGCCCCGATTAATTCGAGGGTCAATTTTTTGCCGTCCTTTGACCGAAGGCCATCGGCTGTTTCGATCCAACCGGCCTCGGTCAGAAGACGTCGAGCTTTTGCCGGGCTGTAATCATAGATGGCGATTTCATTGGGATCGGCGGTGTACCAACTGTCCAAAGGAACCGCGAAACTGGTGGCGGGTCCGGTACGTCCCTCGAACAAAGCTTGCACCAGTTCTTTGCGATCGATCGCGTAGTTCAGGGCCTGTCGGACTTTTAAGTCCGACAGCATCGGATTGGCCAAGTTCAGATCAATGTGTTGGTAAAGAACACCCGGCACGATTTGCACGTCGTAGGGTAAAACTTCGCGTTTTACTTTTTTCTCGAAATTCAAAGCCTGGTCAAAACTCAGACCGGAAGAGGACAGCAGATCCACATTCCCAGAAACCAAATTGGCCTCCAGCGTGGCCGTATTCGGAATGAATTTCATGATTACTTTTTTAAAATAAGGCTTCTGTCCAAAGTAGTAAGGATTCGGAGTTAAAATAACGTGGCTTCCCTGTTTCAGTTCGGAAACGTAATAGGGACCGTTGTACAAACCAGCCAAAGCTATATTGCGATTGTAATTAGAATTGCGGTCATAGGCCAGTGGCTCGGACTTGTGTTTTTGATAAATCGGACCTTCCAAATGCAAGGGAATCGGACGCGGCAAATTCAAAACGAAATTCCATTTCGCCACTTTTAAAGTGACCGTGCAATTTTTCGCGTTTTTTAGATCGACCTGAATGTCGGTGATGTTTGTGAAATCTTCGCGGTTGGGCGTGGACACATTGACGTCGGACCCAATCTGCCAAGACAGTTTCAAATCATTGCAGGTCAAGTCGGTGCCATCCCCCCACTTAGCCTCGGGCAAAATTTCCAACTTTGCTTTCAGTCCGCCTTTGCCCTTGTCGATTAAAGTAACCATCTGATTTTCCACCGTCGGAACCTGCCGAATCAAAACGGGACGAATTTCGCCTGCCGGAGTTAAAACGACCAGTTGCCGAAGGGTCGCATCCAAAATGTTATTAGCGGCGGCCGTGGAGTTCACGATGGGATTCAAGGTATCGAACTCGGCATTGAGTGCAATTTTTAGGTCCTCTTTGTTAGAGCCTACGGCGGACCAAGCGGGAACGGTTAAAAAACAGTTCAAAGCCAAGAGCCATTTCAAAGATTTCATGCAAGCACCTTTCATCGGAGTTCGAGCCACAAGCTTTGAGCCTAGAGAGTTCTTTTTAAAATGCAGTGACTAATGCTCGGTATCAATACGAGACGAACTGAGTTGAGACGATGCGCAGGCAGAATTCTACAAGCAAGATTTTGTGTGAAATGATGAATTCATGGGGACCTTTCGTCAAAATCCACAGTTGAAGCCAACGCTTTTTCTCTTCGGAGTTTTTCTGTTGGTCTCTACCACCTTTAACAACTGCGGGCAGGCTCCCCCTCAAGACAGCGTTGTTAATCAAACTTTCGAAAAGCGAGTGGGCGACACCAAAGCCATATACCAGAATAGTCTGGATGAAAGTTTCTGTGCGGACAGTTCAAACTACAGTTGCAGTCGCAAAGTCTATTCCCCGCACATCTCGAGCGAAACGAGAATGCTCAAAGATCTTTGTTTTCCCATGAAAGACGGCACTGTCTTATGTCCGACGGGCTTAGAACTTCGTTACAATACCCAGAGCGCCATCGAGATCTGTGGTGCCAATTGTCCCGAGGATTTCGATTACGAAGATGCGCAGTGCTCGCTCGTCTTACCAAATATCTTGGGGGAAAATCCAATCAACGAGGCCGGT
>JAYUPS010000137.1:0-4027 GCA_043759945.1 Bdellovibrio sp. | reverse complement strand
TTTAATCTGACCTGGATCCTATCCTTTGCTGGAAGGCTATACCGGTCGGAAATTTTCAAACGCAAAAATATTCTTTTTTTTCAAACTTTTTTCCAAATCGGCTCCCTCATTTATACCATGGAAATCTACAGCCTGACTTTGAGCACTGTTTTAGGTGGCAAAATTCTGATTTATCATCTCGTACCACTGCTTGCCATCGCATTAATTTGGCCAAAGCTCGAAGACAATCCAAGCTTATAAGGCGAATGTTTATGAATTTTAAGCACACTAACATTTTTGCATCTTGGGTCGCGAGCCGGCACGGTGACTGGCACACTTTTTGGCGCTGCGAAAGCATTTAATCCATTATTGGAAAGTGTATCTTTAGGCCAAAGAAAGTCAAAGCAGACTCACCAGCAAAGTACGAATTAAACAAGGGTGGTTGGAAGTTAATGGTGCCATTTCCGTATTAGGATTAGAGACTTTTCAGTACGGTTTTAAAATAGGTTTGGCTGCCGGATGAATAGAGAGTGGGTTTCAGATATCGAAGGCTATTGAGAGTTACAAATTTGCCCGCCAGTTCCCCGCCACTTGTCCGCCATTCGCCAGTTGGCGGGCAATACATCCCTAGGCCAACTTGATGAGTTCAAAGGCCGGTGGGCTGCCACCCAGGCACTAGCACCCGACAGATTGGCGGCACTTCGCCAAGTCGCTACGATTGAATCCGTTGGATCCAGCACCCGAATCGAGGGTGTTAAGCTTACTAACTCGGAAGTTGAAGCTCTGCTTCGTGGGGTGAAAACCTACTCATTCAAATCACGCGATGAACAAGAGGTGGCAGGTTACGCGGAACTGATGGAGCTGATCTTCTCGTCTTTCAAAGATATTCCATTTACCGAAAATCACATCAAACAACTTCATAGTGTCTTGCTCAGGCACAGCACCAAAGATGACCGGCATCGTGGCGACTACAAGAAATTTGCAAACAGTGTCGAAGCCCTAGGTCCTGACGGTAAAAGCAAAGGTGTGATCTTTAATACGGCAGCGCCGTTTGAAACGCCGACTTTGATGACAGAACTTATTGAATGGACCAATAAGGAAATTAGCCGCAAGGAATTGCACCCACTGCTTGTGATTGCCGTATTCATCGTCGTGTTCCTGCACATCCATCCGTTTCAAGACGTTAACGGTCGTCTGTCGCGGGCACTCACAACTTTGCTGCTCTTGCAGTTGGGTTACAGTTACGTTCCCTACAGCTCATTTGAACGTGTCATCGAAGAAAACAAAGATTCCTACTACCTGGCTCTGCGCCGGGGGCAGTCTGAAATCGAAGAGATCAATGTTAGAAACAAAAGTAAGACGAAAAGTAAAACCAAAATTAAGCCCGGCGGAATCAACGACTGGCTGGAATTCTTTCTAAAGTCCATGCAGAAACAGAAAGCCTCTCTTGAAGCGAAGATGAAAGACGAATTGGCGGCGACTAAGCTGCCGCGCCTTTCACTTCAAATCATAGAGCTCATCAAAAGCCGAGGGCCGACGTCCATTGGCGAAGCCGTAGCCGCCACAGGAGCAAATCGCAACACCGTCAAATTGCATTTCAAAAACTTGGTAGCGGACGGACTTCTGGAAAAAGAAGGCGCAGGGCGCGGCATGAGATACCGGATGCGTTCTCAATAAAACAAATACTTCTTCCGCAGCTTTTCGTACGCCCGCAAATCTTTTTCAAAAATCTTTCGAATGCGAGAATAATCCTGCCCCTGTTTCACCATCGCTGTGACCTGGTCATCACCCAACAGCAAATTCAAAAACTTTTGATCTTGGATCACGTTGGGAAACTTGTGAATCGCGTCCCTAAGGTAGTCCGTCGTAAAAGCCGGAATTTTATCACTTTCAGCATTCGTGAAATTATAGCCGTAACAAACTTGCTCGTTGTATTTGGGCGGAACCGTGCGCCCCGGTTTTTGAATGGGAATAAACGTGTCTTTCCCAGCCTTAGGGTCCGGGAATCCAAACATGGCGTAGGGATCGTCGGTGCCCTTGCCGACGCTATACGTGGTGGGTTCAAACAATGCCGAGACCGGGTAAGTTAAGATTGCCTTCAGGGTTTTTAGTCCTGAACTGGGGGGAACAACCAGGGGCACCGTGCGCGTGCGATCATAGTTTTTTAATTTTAGAATTTTTAGGTTTACGTTTTTGGTTTGAAGCCAGTTTTCCCCGCGAATCATGCCGGCCAATTCGCCGATCGTTAAACCGTAAACCAAGGGAATCGGGAATTTACCGACAAAAGATTCGAATTTTTTCTTCATCATCGGGCCTTCGACCCGGTGAGCGTTGGGATTGGGTCGATCCAGCACCAGGACTTGCTTTCCGTTTTCTACCGCCGCCTGCATGATTAAGCCCAACGAAGATATGTAAGTGTAAAACCGAACCCCCACATCTTGAACGTCAAAAATAATCACATCCACGTCTTGAAGCATTTGTCGGGTGGGTTTGACGTATTCCCCGTAAAGCGAAACCACCGGAAGTCCGGAAACAGGATCGCTCGTGTCGGGAAGTTTTTCTCCGGCATCTCCCTCCCCGCGGATTCCGTGCTCGAGGGCAAAAAGCTTAACCACATTAAGTCGCAGTCGCAGGGCTCGATCAATCGTATGTTCTGAACTTGCCACCGAAGCTTGGTTCGCTACCAGGGCCACCCGAAGGGACCCCAGGCTGCTCGCGATCTCATCCAAACGATCCGCTCCCAGCGCTAATTTTTCATTGGCAAAACTTTGAAGCCCGCAGAGTAAAAGAATTAAAAATGTCATTTCTAAATCTTGAGACAAAATAAAAAAAATGCCAAGGTTAAATTTTCAAGAATTCTTAAGAATCAGAACTCTCTTTTTTGAAACTTTGAAATATCCGGTCCAGTCCCTAGTTATCCTGATTTACCTTTGATAATTTTGGTGGGTAAATTTATCCATGACCATTAATACGAAAGTTTGCAAAAGCGTGCTTGTCGTTGAAAATGACCGAAGTGTTCGTGAAATGGTTCGGGAAGGTTTGGAACTAGAAGGGTATCAAGTCATCACCGCGAACGACGACCACGACGGCATCGAAAAAATAAAAGTAATGAATCCAAAGCCCTGCGCCATATTACTCGATCTTCCAACGCCCGGAGCAAACCTACAAACTTTTTTAGACTTTCAACGTGCGGATCCCACTTTATCTTTTATACCAGTGATTGTTTGCTCGGCCTACGTGGCCAGTGCGCAATCCGTGCGGGCCAACGCCGTCATTGCAAAACCAATTCGACTGCAATCACTCCTTGAAACGGTGAAGATTCTTTGTTCGGAATTTATTTAAGCTATAAAGCCCCAACATACTGACGATCAAAAGAACCGCATTGGTAAACATGAAAACCCAGTTTTTTAGTAAGTAGCTGTAAATAATAAATCCCGTCTGCGAGGAAATTTGACCCACATAGAGCCAGATTGAGACTCCCTCGGCATTGTGTTCCGTCCACTGTTTGTGAACTTGTTTTAACAAAGTGGCTACCAAGATCAGCGAGCTGATCCATCCGATCCATTCCATTCAGGCCTCCAATGCAAAAGCGAAGCTTAAAAAATCTGTGCGGACTGGCTCAGATCGTGCAGCAATTCGTGCAGGAATTTAGAAGAGATAAATTTCAAGCAATCTCAACAAATGTAAAAAGGAGTTTCAATATGACAACGTTATCAAAACGAAATCACAACGGAGGACTTGAGCTGAGTCCCGCAAATGTTCATCCCCTAATAAGTTGGCGTTCTATTCTCGGAGGCTTGGTGGTTGCCGGATTTACCTTTGCGATCTTAGCTACTTTGGGAATGGGATTTGGAGGATTAGGACTCGAGGACGGAACAACCTTTCAACGTGCTGGAGCCTTTACGGGGGCCTGGTTTTTAGTTTCCTCTCTATTTGCGCTCGCTGCTGGCAGTTACTTTGCTGCGCGCATGTCCCCGTTTCACACGGTCCGGATCGGTTCCGCTCAAGGATTAGTTATTGCCAGCGTTTTTTTTGGATTTCTCCTATG
>JAYUPS010000136.1:0-4039 GCA_043759945.1 Bdellovibrio sp. | reverse complement strand
TTCGATCGAGGATTTTTCCAGATTGTAGATTTCCTGGGTGCGGACTTTCTCGGCTTTGGCGTCGGGACCATCGACGGTCACCATCGCCTGCGTCGTCTGAGAAAACTCAGGCCTGAGTTCCGGGAAACGACGATCCCCCAGGGACTCCACTTTCTTCGGACCCCAGCCCTGCTGGTAAATAAATACTATTTCTCCCTTTTGGCGCGCGGACCATGCGGGGTCTTTCTGAACCTCGGGAAATTTTTCTTTCCACTTTTTAAGAGCATCCGGCCGCTGAGCCAGAGTGGCCGACCGAATCAGGTCACTACCAATTCTTGGAAGACCCGGTTCCAGTTCGTAGACTTTGACGTATTCGATGTAAGCATCATCAAATTTTCTATCTCCCTCGTAGATCAAGGCCGACAAATAATGAGAGAGCGGAGAGTACTCGTAATTCTCACGGCCGTTGGCCCGCAAAGTCGCAACTTTTTGATTTACCCGCCGAACTTCCACCAGGGCGGAATCGTATTTTTCCATCATCAAAAAATTCATCGCCAAATAAGCGTTGATCAAAAGTTTTTCGTAAGATTCGCCCTTGTATTGAAGTGCCGCTTCCGAACTAAGAGTGGCCAAAGCAGTTCGACTAATTGATTGGTAGTCAACTTCGTCCGCCAGTTTATCGGCTTTCAGAAATATCTGGTTGGATTTTTCGTATTGGCCGTCGATGTGAAACGCCATTCCCAGTTCCAACAAATAAACCAGTTGGTCCCCCGAGGGTTCGGCGGCCAAATCTTGCAGGATATTAATTGCACCCTGGGCTTGCCCTTGACGAAGCATATTGCGGGGCACTTCGAGCTTATTTTGATAAGTCGCACAGCCGGCCAGAACAAAAAATAGCAGAACGAACCCAAAGTTTTTCAAAAAAAGATAGGTCCTTGTGGTCTAAAGTTACAGCCCGATTGATTTTTTCTTATAGGCCTTGCGCAATTGTTTTTGATCAGTCCAGGTAATTACGCTGGTTTTCAAGTTCGTCATATTCAAAGTAATCTTGTAATAAACTGTTTTGTCTTTGCCGACTTCTTTGACGATAGAGTCCAACCGACCATTCACGATGAAGTCCGCGCCAACTTGCCCGCCTGGGCCCTTTTTCGTTGTGCCGTTCACCATTCCGGAATCTTGGTAGTTGTATTCATCGGCGATGTCTTGGCGAGCTTCTTTGTCGATGAAAGAAACTCTTCCGGATTTGGTCAGCTCAACCCGAACCATATCCATAACGCTTTGAGTGTCGATGTGTTCGCTGGTTTTATTCTGCAGATTCGTCACCATCACGACCGGAGCCGCTTTGGCTTTAGCAATCGAAGGGTGGGTAACTAAAGATTCGACCATTGATTTCACGATGACCTGCATGTCGGTCTCGGACCATTGATCGTCCATCAAGTTTTCTTTTTCAGCGTCTTCGTACTGCCCTTTGACAAAGGCCTTCGGCCCGCAGGCTGAAACTAAACCCAAAGTTGAAATTAAAACTGAAGCCAAAACCAAAATCGACAAACTTGATGCACATTGCTTGACCACGATAGCCCCCTTTGAAAAAAGAAAAATAATTGTAACCCGCTGATGATAGTTTTCCCCTGTGCCGGCAGCAAGCTCTGATTCGGTGCTCGGATCTAAGGCTCTGACTGCGGGGCCTCATCTTCGTGGCTAGTTTGCAACAGTCCCCGAATATGAACCGTGATGCGCCAGCCAAAATGCCGCCCTCCCGACCCTCGATCGTTAATTCTCAATCCGTGTTCAAAATTTTGAAAGACCAATTTCACCCGCTCCAGGAAGAGGTTTGGGTTCTGGGGCTCAACAGCCAGCTAGAAATTATGTCTTGTGACCTGATTTTTCGCGGAACGGCCGATGCCTGCTTGGTGCATCCCCGCGATTTGTTCCGGAGTTTAATAGTTTCAAACTCCACCCGCTTTATTTTAAGTCATAATCATCCTAGTGGCAGCTCGGAACCTTCGGAGCGAGATTTGGAACTCACGCGAAGGATTTGCAAGACCGGATTGCTTATGGAAATTCCCATGATCGACCATATCATCGTGGGGGCGGAGTCTTATTTTAGCTTTGGAGACTCGGGCTTGCTTAGCGGAAAGCGGGTCCTTGGCCGATCCCCGTATCGGTACCAGCGGCGGGTTTGACCTGCCGAACGTTTTTAACTTTGTACTCTGAATCCAGCTCAACCTCGTAACCATTGCGACGGGCGTTTTCCACGAACTGGCGCGCGTACTCTTTCATATACTCCGCATTCTGACGTTCCCGGGCCTGATTATCGGCAAGGTCCTGTTGAATGATATCCCCTGCCGAAGGGGTCTCCAGACGATCCCGCCGCATATCGCGGGTCGAATTGAATTCATTGCGGTCCCCGCGCATGTCGATCGGATCAACGGGTTGGCCTTCGGCCGTTAAAAGCAGCTGACCCACGCGTGGGATAGTAAAAGAGGCTTCCTGCTTAATTTTCTCTTTGTCGGTTTCTATCTTACGGTTGGTCAATTGAATGTGGTTATTGACCGCACGCTCAAGTTCTTCTCGTTTTTTTCCCTTAAGAATAGGGCTTTCCGCTGAAGTCCCGGCGACCGTGGACGTTTGATCGTACCAAAATGCCAAGGCCGCCAGAAAGCTCGCTAAAGCGATGAATATCAGAGCCAAACTTCGATTGTTGTTGGATGTTTCCTGGTCTTGCTGATCTGGCCTGAGCATAGATTAATTGTGTACTCGGAAGTTTCAGTTTTCAACAGACTTGTCTGCTTGTTTGACAGCGAGCCCAATTAGGGGCCGAAAGGCCCACAAACAGACCTAAAATGTTTCTCAAATTGAAAATAGCCAAGTTTCAGTCTCTAAACTCCGCACAAACCTTGCACTTCCACGCGCCTATGAACAAATCCCGATTTCTTATCTTAAATTTAGTTTTAGGGTGCACTTTATCGACGTTAGCTTTACCAGCATGGGCCGCACTGTATGGACTGGGAGCCGTTTCGACATTCAATAAAGGTAAAGACTTTAAAAACTCTTTGGTTGATCAAGTTTTGTACAATGGCAAAGACCTGCCTGGCAGCCCGTACAAGTCGATGCATCAGTTTGTCGTGAAAGTCTCTGATAAAGCAGACACCGCTCAATGCGCGGGAGTGCTAATTCAGGAGCGCTTTGTGCTCTTTACGGCCCATTGTTTTGCCAAGATGAGAGACATTAAAATCGAGGCTGCGCTGAACGAGAATGGCAGCAAATGGGAAACGATTCATGGGATTAATTTTGTCCAGCACGACGATGCTTTGCTCAATGGCGGCTACGGCTACAGTATTCCGGCCTATGAGGCAAATCAGATTCAGGACATTGGACTCATCTTGTTGGCCCGAAAACCGACCTGGGCTCGGCCCATCAAATTTTTAGACGACAGCATGGGAACCTTAGGCCAATACCTGAATTACACTCGTTTGGTTGGCTACCAACGCACCACTAAATTCGAAATGACCAAAACCATGGGCTACATTGAATTTGATAACGTTCACCAGATTGAACAAAGCAATTACGCGCTTTACTACATCAGCGAAAATCGTGGCATGTGTCGTGGTGATTCGGGGGGACCGACCGTCATTACCATCCGCGGGGAACACTATTTGGTCGGAATCACTTCGGCCTACAAGGGTCAGGCGTTTACGGAACTCCCTTACTCGACGTTTAAGAATGCCAATGGTCAGGTTATTGGAACTTGTTCTCGTAAAGTAATTTTGATGCATACAGGGAAGCACGTGGAATGGATCCGCAGCTCAATGAAACAGTTGATCAAAGAATCCCAAGTCTCCACTCCGACAACCTTGGATGTTTACAATCTTCAATAAGATTTAAGTGCGGCTGCCCTTCAGAAAGTCTTCATCAATTTCGACCGGAAGAAGAATCGTAAATTCGGTGCCGGTTCCGACTTCGCTCTTGACCTGCACGTCGCCCCCATGGCTACGCACGATACTGTAGGTTATAGAAAGTCCTAAACCCGTCCCTTGACCGACTTCTTTCGTAGAAAAAA
>JAYUPS010000135.1:0-10850 GCA_043759945.1 Bdellovibrio sp. | reverse complement strand
TTGGACCCTTGAATACATTGCTGATGGAGTCGAGAGATCTGTAATTGAAGACGCTTCGGTTCCGACTAAATACAAAGCCTTCTTCGACGGAAAAATATTTATTCTCTATTTGAATCAGCAAATGGCTGGGATTAGTTTGTTTAAAATGCAGACGTTTAATCTGACAAACGACGAACATTTGTTAATGCAATATTGGTCGGGCATTGCTGAAGCGGACTACTTGGCTTCGACGGTGTCCTTGTTGCCTGATTCGACTGAAATCTGGTACCGAAAATAATTGGTTTCAAACACCCTTACCCTCCCGAACATTTCTTACATTATGAAACATCGGAAAACTGCTTTCAGGACCTTGCCCCAAATTCAAAGAAACATCTCCGGACACTTTCGCTCCCTGTTGGATTTTTAAATCGACAATACCGAACCTGTCGCACGACAGGTTCGGAGGCGCCCTGCTAATGGCTAAGCTATGGAACTACACTTTTAAAGTATGAGCTTAAAGTGCCAAAATTCGAATTTCCCTGGAACTGCCTCCTGACGCCCTAAACTTCGATATCCTAATATTTTTACATCAGCCAATCGATGACCCGTGCACCGAGATGTTTTAGTTTGCTCAAATGAAAAATTGGGAAATCGAAATCGCTCAAAAAGTCGAAAAAATTGCATCCTCCGATGATCCCGCACACGACTTCCAACATTTCCAAAGGGTTGTTCGAACCGCAAAAGCCCTTTGCGCGGAAGAAAATGGAAAAATTGAAGTCGTCGCACCGGCAGCATGGCTGCATGATCTGGTCATTGTACCGAAAAACGACCCCCTCAGAAACCAGGCCTCCGGGCTTTCCGCACAGGCGGCTATTAGCTACCTGGCATCCATCGGATATCCTGAGATTTATTTCGAAGATATTGCCCATGCTATCGAAAGTCATAGCTTCAGCGCCAATATTCCCGCGCGAACCAAAGATGCACAAATTGTTCAGGATGCAGACCGATTAGACGGGTTGGGCGCTATTGGAATTGCACGATGTTTTGCGACTGCTGGATTGCTTCGCCGGCAATTTTACCAACCTTTGGATCCTTTTTGTGAATCGCGCACGCCGGACGATCAGGTTTTTACGGTCGATCACTTTTATCAAAAACTTTTTAAAATCGCTGAATCTTTAAAAACAACCGCGGGTAAAGCCGAGGGTCAAAGGCGACTTCGGTTCATGAAAACATATCTCGACAATCTTCGCGTTGAGATCTGTTAGCCTTAAGTGCCAGGGTCCGAAATTCCGAGCCGGGGGCGCCGAGCCCAGGCTCGGAATTTCGAAGCTCTTTTTTAGATTTTGGTTACAGACTCTTTGCAAGAGGGTGTCAACTTATCGACATTTTCCTTCAGGCAAGTCTTAATTTTATCCATTCCTTTGATCTCCTTGCAGTAAGACACAGTGTCTTCTTTGCAAGCCGCCATAACATTTACGCCTTTCGCTTTAACAGCGTTCATCGCGCCCCCAGCTGTTGGCATATCAACGGCTCCTACCGAACTCGCTGCTAAACATAAAAAACCAAAAACAATTGCTTTCATAAATCTCCTCCTTCTAGGAACACAAACTGTTTACTAAAGAATGAGAATAGACAACTATCAAGTTTATGGAAATTCCAATCGCAAAAACCACCGCACAAAATATCTCAAAAAACAAAGAGCAGCTCATCAGCCTCCAGTCCCATCTTATTAATCGCCACGGACTCATTGCCGGTGCGACGGGCACGGGAAAAACCGTGACCCTGCAAAGCTTCGCCCAAAGTCTAAGCAAAGCAGGGATTCCTATTTTTCTAGCCGATGTGAAAGGCGATTTGTCAGGCATGGCCGTAGCGGGAAGCCCCACCGAGAAATTATCCTTGCGCCTTAAAGAGCTGGGCCTGCCAAATCCTGAATGGGCGCCGTGTCCGGTCATGTTCTGGGATCCGAGTGGTAAAGAGGGTCACCCGATACGGACAACCATTTCAGAAATGGGACCAGATTTAATCGCTCGCTTAATGAATTTAAATGAAATTCAATCGTCTGTTTTGCAAATTATTTTTAAAATAGCCGACGAAGGGAAATTGCTGCTTTTAGACCTGAAAGATCTGACCACCCTATTAAAATTCGTGTCCGAAAATTTAACTGAATTAAAAGCGACTTACGGTCATTTGTCCCCCGCATCAGTCGGGGCTATTCAAAGGGGCCTCCTAACGCTTGAGCAGCAAGGCGTTGATAAGATTTTTGGTGAGCCGGCTTTTGACTTGTTGGATTTATTGCAAACAGACTCGGCCGGGCACGGTTACATCAATATTCTCATCGCCAATAAGCTCATTCAAAATAACATTACGTATTCGACACTTTTGATCTGGCTCTTGTCGGAGCTTTTTGAAACCTTGCCCGAGGTCGGCGATCTCGAAAAGCCAAAACTGGTTTTCTTTTTTGATGAAGCCCATCTTTTATTCAAAGATTCTCCCAAAGCATTTGTCGATAAAATCGAACAGGTGGTCCGTCTGATCCGGTCAAAGGGAGTCGGCGTTTATTTTGTGACTCAGAACCCGATGGATTTGCCAGATTCTGTGCTGGCCCAACTTTCCAATCGAGTCCAGCACGCGCTCCGAGCTTTTACACCCTCGGATCAAAAATCCGTAAAAGTTGCGGCGCAAACGCTCAGACCCAACCCAGAATTTTCATCAATCGAAGCCATTACCCAGCTCAATGTGGGAGAGGCCTTGGTTTCGTTTTTAGATAAATCTGGGGCGCCACAGATTGTTGAAAGAGGCTGGATTCTTCCACCAGCAAGTAAAATTGGGCCCATCGACGCCGACCAAAGAACTAAGATAATCAATTCTTCTCCCGTGGCGGGCCATTACGAAAAACAACTGGACCGAGAATCTGCTTTTGAAATTCTTAGCAAACGACAAACCGTGCCGAATGAAACAATCGAACAGAAAGATGTTTCAACCGCAGCCGAACAAGCCCCAAGCATATTGCAAGAGATGCTTTTGGGAACGACCGGACCCCGCGGCGGTCGAAAAGCAGGGTTGTTGGAAAAAGCGGCTACCAGCGCCGTCCGAAGTGCTGCAAGTTCTGTTGGCCGCGAAATCATTCGTGGGGTTCTGGGCTCAATCCTGGGTGGATCTCGTCGCAGGTAGATGTTTAAGGTGCCAGGGTCCGAAAATCCCGGGCTTTCGTTGTGGAGACTCTTCCACTGGGCATTTCCTTATCGAATTTAAATTATACGATTTTAGTCGGGCTTAGTTTTCGAAACTAGTCTTCAGCAGATGGAAACGCCGGTTTACAATACTGCTCCGGAGGTATTTATGAAGTTTTACATTTTCGTTATGACCAGTCTCTTCACTATTGTCTCCAACGCGGTCGTCTCGAGTAAAGTCATCACAGGATCAATTGCTAATTCCTGCTTTGTTCAAGGAGAAATCGTGGATACTGATAGAACCTTCGATATTGGAATTGGGGGTGAAGGTTGGATTCCGTTGCAAGATGCCTCCGGCAAAATTGTTTATAGTAGATACGGCGCCCTCGGAATGAACGATGAAGGTCTTCTTGTGCATGTTCCGTCAAGCCTTCCCGTCGTGAGCATCGAAAGTGATGGGAACGTTCAACAAATTGATCTAGCCCAGCACGCATCGCGACCGTTTTTTGGACATAAAGACGGGCGTCAGGCCAAATTGATACACATGTTTTTTTCCGAAGAAGGTGTTTTGGAAGGAATCTACAACGATGGAAAAAGTACGCACATCTCTAAACTAACGCTCGCGGCTTTCGAGAATCCGAGCAAGCTTGCACTCATTGACTCTCAGAAGCATATCTTCAGTGCTTCACCTGCCGCCGGCGAAGTCGCGTATGGATATGCCACCACTGCACCTTTCGGCAAGATATTCGCCAGATCTCTAGAAGAAGTTCCCATCGAACGCTACTCAAAAAAGTGCGATTAGATTAATTAGCCCGAAGAGCATTGCCTCTACTGCGGTGAAATATCGAAAAATTTCTCGAGCGCCGAAGTCACTTTAATCAGAGTGACTTGCACTTTGGCTTTCTTAAGCTCGGCACTTTCCTGAAAGCTCGCGATTGCTACAGACGATCCTGTGACCAGAACCGACCCCGTAACCTGCGCCCCCCGCGGAATTTTTAAATCAACAATTTCTAATCCGGATTCGACGGCTATTTGCCCCAGCTGAATTAAAGCTCCCGGACTAATCGATTCGATGACGACCAAGACTTCTTTCAAGGCTGAATTATCAATCGAGTAAAGCGCCCGAAGCACTTTTTCGTCGTCCGTTTTCAAAATCCCGTCGATCGAGTATTCGACTTTCGCCGGCTGCAATATCTGATCGACTTTTTCCTTGGTGGATTTCACAAGCAACGTGGCTCCGTAGCCCTGGGGAATCATGTCGTAGACTGTGGTTTCTGTTGTCTCGGCCAAAAGTGACACTGACAGATAAGCTGCACCTATGCTTGGAACTTGAACAACGACCAAAGCCATTAGTGAATCTCTCCTTGCAGCTCTTCTTTGCTCACAATGCGACCAATCAAATCGTATTCCATGTTTTCGGTAATTTCGACCGTCACCATCTCGCCGACTTCGGCTTGTCCATCGTTAATCAAGACCACCCCGTCAATTTCGGGCGCCTGTTGCGAGGTTCGTCCCTGCAGCAACAGATCTGTTTCTTCCGAAAGGCCCTCGACCAAAACTTGCACGCGCCGACCGATAAAAGCCTGGTGCTTTTCGCGAGAAATATTTTGCTGAACTTCCATCAAAGCATCAAAGCGACGTTGCTTTGTTTCTTCATCAATTTGGTCTGGCATCTTTCCGCCCGGTGTACTTTCTTCCGGCGAATATTTAAAACAACCAACCCGATCAAATTTTTGTTTGGCGATGAATTCCAGAATTTCTTCGAACTGTTCTTCGGTTTCGCCCGGAAATCCCACGATAAATTGCGTGCGGATTACAGCATCAGGAATCTGTGTTCGAATCTCGGCCAGCGCCGTCTCAATTTCTTGTCGAGTCATTTTGCGGTTCATTTTTTTGAGCATGTCATTGTTGATATGCTGAAGTGGCATATCAAAATATTTCACCAAATTTTCGCGCTCTTTAATGAGCTTCACCATTTCGGGGGTAATTCCGTCGGGGTAAAGATAAAGCAAACGAATCCACTGAGCGCCGCTTTTTTCAGAAAGAGCTTTTAACAATTCGTAGGGACTTTCCGTGCGCGCAGGATCTTTTCGGGTTAGATCCCAGCCGTAATCCGTAAAGTCGTGGCTGATGACGATCAGCTCTTTGACTCCCCCTGCGACTAAAAGTTTAGCTTCGTTCATGACGTTGTCCAACGTCCGCGATTGCAAGTTTCCGCGTATTAGCGGAATCGCACAAAAAGCGCAGCGCTTCATGCAGCCTTCAGAAATTTTCAAGTAAGCCCGATGGCGAGGCTGCGAATTCACCCGGGGGGTGTTGGATTCCTGCAAATAAGTCGGAAGATTGAAGAAAGTTTTTTTCTTCTCCCCTTCGGAATGACTTTTTAAAATTTTAGATATGTTTTGAAATTCACCGGAACCAACAAACAAATCCGCTTCCGGCAATCCTTCAACCAGATCGTTTTTGTAGCGTTGAGTTAAGCAGCCCGCAACGACGACACGCTTAATGCCTCCGCTTTCTTTTAATTGAGCCATTTCTAGAATTTTAGAAATCGATTCTTGTTTGCTATCTTCGATAAAACCACAAGTATTGACAACAACCGTGTCCGCTCCGTCGGCATCCGAAACAACTTCGTAACCGTCGTTCATTAAAGTTCCCGCCATGATCTCGCTGTCCACGAGATTCTTTGGACAGCCCAAGGATATAAAGTGAACTTTTTCTTTTCCCTTAACGACTTGTTTCATAGATCCACAACCTCGACATCTTTTCCCGGCTTGAATTCAAACTTTTTTCCTTCGACTTTTTTAAGATTCGTTTGTTTCATAAGTTTGAAAATTGTCTTGTTCCCCAAGTCGTCCATGTATTCAACTTCGCTCAATCGTTTGCCTTTCAGGTCGAATTTCAAATTCATCAGGCTAACTTCTGTTTTTCCAGCTTTTGGTTTTGCGGTGACTTTAAGGGTGTCACCGTCTTTAGCCTCTTCGGACAATTCAAATTCTTTCACGACGGAACTTTCCTGCAGAAGTTCGAGCAGGAAAATTTGGCCTCGGCTTTTTTTATTGATTGCTACGCGCGCAGCCTGTGTTTTGCCCTCGGCGCCGTTGACTGGATATTGGACGTTCCACAAAGTTTTGCCATCGTAGACAACAAGTGCCTTTTCCGGAGATTCGCTTTCGAAGCGAAACTTCTTTCGGCCAATAAGCGCCTGACCCTTGTAAGATTTTTCGGTACCCATGATTTCAGAAGTTACTTTTTTTTCGACTTCAATTTCAATAAACGGAGACTTTCTATACTTGGCAAAAACTCCGTTAATGGATTTCTCGGCCTCGGGCGAAACCTTTGCGGCAGCTGAAATCCCAACGAAAACCAGGATAAAAATTAAAAGCTTTGTCATGACTAGGGTTTAACAGATTTGGACGTTTGACGCAAGGTGGTGCTATGCGAGCGGCGATTTGCCAAAACCCATACCTCCCAATTTAAGGGTGGTTCTCCTGCCCTTTGACGGTGGGCTTCGACCAGTTCCCGAACAGCCCGGGCCGTCGCTCCCGTCGTTACAATATCGTCGACTACAATTGCCGAGGTTACATCGCTCGGTACACTCGGTGTCCCATGAAAACGGGTTGCCTGCCGTTGCAAGCGTGTTTTGTGTTTTTGCGCACGATCCTTCAGCGGCCGGCCGGCCGACCCCATGGGGATTTTTAGAATTTCCGACAGGTTCTTCGCAAATCCGTAGGCATGGTCCTGAGAAGGACTTCTTTTAGAGGGAACCGGAATCAAGACTGCGCTTTGAAGACTGTGAAGAAACTTCATCACCCCAGTCCAATGTCCTTGGACAAAATGATTGGCAAGATGGGGCCATAGCTGGGAATGTTCGCCACCCTTTAGTTGCGTGACCAGCTTTGAAACTTCGGGGTTCATGTCTTTTGTCCAAGAAAAAAGGGACCGTACTTTCACGGGACCTAGCATCGCAACTTCGCAGTTCATTTTTTGAACGAGGTGCCCCCGGCAGGTCGGGCAAACACCATGATCCATCCGGATTAGGGACGTACAATAAATGCAAAACAAATTGGGCCATTGAAGAAATTCCATGAATTGCAGCTCTGCAATTTAGAAACTAGATATTGTGGTACGGCAGGTTTTTTAGAATCGAAAGGCCCCGGTAGATTTGTTCGGTTGCAACAACCTGGGCAACATGGTGATTCAGGACAAAGCCAGAAAGACTCAATTTTAAATCGGCGCGGTCTTTAACTTCTTTGGAAACCCCGTAGGCTCCCCCAATAATAAAAAAGGCCCGCTTTTTCCCACTCAACAAAATGCGATTAAGTTTTTCAGAGAACTGAACTGAATCCAGTTGGCTCCCTTTTTCATCCAGTAAAACAACGAAATCTTTAGGTTTCAAAAAATCTAGAATAGCTTGGGATTCGCTTTTTACCTTGGCTTCCCGGTCATCCCGAGCTTGGCCACCTGATTTTATTTCGTAAACATCAAAAAACAAATGATGATTGATTTTCTCAGAGTATTCTTGAATCGCTAGATCCAACCATTTAGGGCGGGATCCAGAGACAACGACCAGTCCTAGTTTCATTTTCTGGTAGCGGCTTCTGTATCTTTCAGGCCCAAATCAACTCCGGCTTTCCAAAGATTTTCAATGGCGTATTCATTGCGGACAAAATCATAGAATACATGAACCATCAGCGACCCGTAATCGATCAAAACCCAACGCCCCTCGGACAAGCCTTCGATTCCCTGAGGAAGAAGATTGTATTCTTCTTTAACCGCCCGGAGCAGGTTTTCTGCCAAAGAAGA
Source organism: Bdellovibrio sp. (assembly GCA_043759945.1). Classification (GTDB taxonomy): domain Bacteria; phylum Bdellovibrionota; class Bdellovibrionia; order Bdellovibrionales; family Bdellovibrionaceae; genus JAYUPS01. The sequence continues at coordinate 2,895 of JAYUPS010000135.1, read as the reverse complement.
CGCGTGACGAGTCGATGTTCCCGAGGAAACTAAAGCAAATTCTGTAGGGGCTGCCATTTTTCGCAGGTCAAATCCACGAACCTGGATGGCTTTGCGATCGAAAAGTTGACCGGCGCAAAACTCGGTGAACTTTTGGTAGTCTTTGATTTTTTCTTTAAGAGGCGCATAAAGCTTAGCCTCTCGGATGTAACTTTCAACCCCCAGCGGCAGCTGCTGGCTGACGTTTTGGCCAATGTGCAGACGCTTACGAACGTCCGACGCCGAAATATCCATATCGGGCAACTGCACAAACTGAATTTCCTTGCCGGATTTTAGTTCAACAATATTAAAATCCAGTTGTTTGGCGACGGGTCTTAAGAATTCAGGCAGCTCTTCGATATTTTCTGGAAAATCAAAATTTGGCCTGGAAGTAACAATAAGACTGACTTGCTCCAAAATCTCTTCCCATTTTTTCCAGCTGGCTAGTTCGGGCAAGAGATCAATACCGACGATCAAATGGAATTCGTCGTCAGGACGTTTCTTTTTTAAGTCTTTAATGGTTTCGATTGTGTAGCTAGTTTTACCCTTCAGGATCTCTAGGTCATCGACTTTTACCTTGTTCCCGACATCGGCAAACGCCCTCCTGGTCATTTCCAAACGACTTTCCGGCGTCGGGCCTTCGACCAATTTCTTGAGTGGGTTCTTCCAAGTGGGAATAACCAGGACTTCTTGAAGTCCTGCACGCTCGATCAAGGTTTTAACAGAATTAACATGTCCCAAATGCGGAGGATTAAAGCTTCCCCCAAAAATACCGACTCTCATTAATTGGCTCGCAAATTCTCGTCATGAAAGACGATTTCAGAAATCATGTAGACTAATTTTTCGATATTTTTTCCGGTCACGCCGGAAATTGAAAATGGCTTAACGCCTGTTTTCTTTAAAAATGCTTTTTCCATTTTTAATAAATCTTCGTCGAGAACCGTGTCTATTTTGTTGAAAACTACGATTTGTGGACGCGTTGATAAAGGGAAGAAGCCTTCTTTGTCCGCGCTCATTTCATCGTATTTTTGAATTTCGTATTGAATTTCTTCATAGTTTCGGATGACAGTTTCCGGCTCACCACTTGTCACGTCCACCATGTGTACAAAAACTCGAGTCCGCTCGATATGTTTCAAGAATTGAATACCCAAGCCAACGCCCTGATGGGCGCCTTTGATCAATCCAGGAATATCCGCGACGACGAAATTTTTAAAGTTCGCGACTTTAACAACGCCCAGATTTGGAGTCAGTGTTGTGAACGGATAGTCCGCGATCTTTGGCTTGGCAGCAGAGATACGGGAAATCAAAGTCGATTTACCCGCATTCGGAAGTCCGATGATTCCCACGTCGGCGATTAATTTTAGCTCTAATTTAATATTTAGCTGTTGGCCTGGCTCACCGGGTTGGGCATGTTCGGGAGCTTGGTTGACACTGGTTTTAAAAAACCAATTTCCCTTTCCGCCGCGACCACCGGTTAAAAGAACGTGCTCTTCAATTTCTGCCATATCGATCAGGACTTCACCCTCTTCTGAGCGAACAATCGTCCCTGGTGGAACGTACAAAACGCAAGCATCGCCGTGACCACCCGTGCAGTTGGCACTGTCACCGGCATAACCATTTTGAGCGGGATATCTTTTGCCCAGACGAAAATCGACAAGTGAGTTTAAATTTGGTGAGGTCCGAAAAATAAGATCGCCACCGCGACCGCCATCACCACCATCGGGTCCTCCACGAGGAGTGCCTGATTCGCGACGAAAGCTAACTTTGCCCGGACCACCGTGACCACTGGAAACTACAATTTCAATTTCATCGATAAATTTCATTGGGAGACCTTTAACTCTTAAGACGCAGGATGTCTTTGGGGAATAAAAAAAGGAGCTCGTAGGCTCCATTTTTTACAATCTTTTTCAGCTCTTACTGCCTTCCCAACTTGGAGAGTTGGGGGGCTGACTTGAGAGCCTTTCCGACTGATTGTTCTAAACTAGGCTTTCTAAGCCGTTTTTGGATAAACGCTAATTTTGAAACGCTCTTTCGAAGTTCGCTCAAATTTAACATGACCATCAACAACAGCGTAGATCGTATGGTCACGACCGATTTTTACGTTATTGCCCACTTGAAAAACGGTTCCACGTTGTCGAACAATAATGGTACCCGGAAGAACGTGTTCACCCCCAAAGCGCTTTACGCCCAAGCGTTTGCTGTGTGAGTCCCGACCATTCTTGGTACTACCGCCCGCCTTTTTACTTGCCATGACTTACTCCAATTCCTACCGATTACTTCTTAGATGTTTTCTTTTTTGCTTTTGAAGCTCCCGCTTTTTTCTTTGCGGGGCCTTTCTTCGCAACTTTTTTCTTCGGAGCTGCTTTTTTTGCCGGAGATTTAGAGGCTTTCGCTTCTGATTTTGTTTCTCCGCCAGTCAAACGAGCCGAGGCACGTTCTTTACGAGCTTCCACTTTCGCTTGAATTCGTTCCATTCGAACTTTATCGACATCCACCACTTTTGCATCGATGTCCGTCTTGGCAGTTTGGCCACCGTGAGCGATCGATTTAATAAACAGCTCAGTGAAGTGCTGGCGATGAGTTCCAAAACGACGATAGCCTTGACGACGTTTTTTCTTAAAAATAATAACTTTTTTGTCTTTGGTTTGCTTGGTTACAATCGCAACAACCGTTGCGCCACTGACATTCGGAGTCCCAGTAACTGGAGAACTTCCACCGATCATAAGAACTTCGGGCAAGTTGAACTCTGAACCAAGTTCGTTGTCTAATTTTTCTACGCGGATCACATCACCGGGTTGGACTCGGTATTGTTTTCCACCAGTTTTGATGATGGCGTACATTTAAAATTCCTCCGAAAATAGGGACTAAAGAGGTTGG
>JAYUPS010000134.1:0-4062 GCA_043759945.1 Bdellovibrio sp. | reverse complement strand
AATTAAGAAAGAAGTCCTAAAGCCTGTTGCCGGTGGCACTCGGTTGGAGCTGCATCTAAATCAGGAAACAATGGAACTGCTTGCCCGGGTTCGAGACCTTGTCAGCACCAAAAGTTCCAGCCACGCCAGCATTCAAGACACTATCAAAGAATCCCTGATTTTTTATCTGGATCGCAAAGATCCTTTGGAAAAAGCCACTCGTTCAATGAGGCGAAAACAATCAACAGCTTTAAAGCCCGGCAAACCCTTTTCGCCAAGCGATACCTGTGCGCCGAGCAAAATCTCGAAGGCGTGGCAAGAACCAAGAAATGATCAACCGAGTGGTACAGAACCCAATGGTGCTGTCCTGGCTAGTACAACACTGGTTAGCACCCGACGGACTGTTTCGGATCCGACTGGCACGGGTTCGAATGTTATTAAGCCAACTATTTCAAATCCACCTTTTAAAAATGCGGCTGCGACGGCTCAGTTAGTGTCGCTAAACTCAGCAACAAAAAATCCTAATAACCTGTCGCGCGACAAGTTTTCAAGATTCGAAAAACGAAAGGCACTGCCCGCGACGATAATTCACGAAGTGAACTTGCGGGACCGAAGAAAATGCAAAGCCAGAAGAGCCGGCGGAGAAATCTGTGGCTCCAGGGTCTACCTTCATTTCCATCATTTGAAGCCTATTGCAAAGGGTGGAAAAGACAGTGCCGAAAATTTGATAACTTTGTGCAGCCAGTGTCATCGTCGTTCGCACGAAACGCACTAGAAGTTTTCCGTGAGATCTTGTCAGTGATCCAGTGTGTGATTTTGCCCGGCGCAAGACCGAAGTGCCCTCAACCGGTGGCGCATAAGTGAGACTCCTTTTACTAACCTGCGACTAACCTGCGACCAATCTTTTACCGACTCGGGACCAACCCAATTTATCAGGTGACTTCCAGAACTCGCGGCTTAGAATAACACCATGCCGATCTTTGAATACCGAGGACTGACCAACAAAGGAAACAACGTCAAAGGAGTCGTCGACTCGGAAAACCTGCGCTCCGCTCGGCTCAAACTAAAAAAAGACGGCGTTTTTGTCACCGACATCAAAGACAAGAAAAAAACATCCGCTTCGGCGATTCGAAATAAAAAAAAGGGCGTGCACAGCAACAAATCCGTTCCGGTCCAGGATTTGGCACTGATGACTCGGCAGCTTGCAACTTTGATTAAAGCCAACATTCCACTGGTCGATGCGCTCGCAGCAGTCTCTGAGCAAGTGGAAAATCCCGCGCTTTCCGAAGCCATTGCGGATTGTAAAAATGCGGTCAACGAGGGCAGCCCATTTTACAAGGCCCTTTCGAAATATCCAGGGATGTTCAACACCATGTACATTTCCATGGCCGAAGCCGGAGAAATGTCAGGAACCTTGGATACAATTCTCATTCGCTTGTCGGAATTTACCGAAAGCCAAAATGAGTTGCGCTCCCGAGTCAAAGGCGCCCTGACTTATCCACTCATCATGCTCGGTGCCACATTGGGACTTCTCATGTTTCTTTTTATTTACCTGGTTCCAAAGATGCAGGACATTTTCGACAGTGACCCCGAGCTCACAATTCCTTGGTACACCAGCGTCGTGTTTACGATGTCGGGCCTGGCCGTGAATTATTGGTGGGTTTTTCTTTCGGTCGGAATTCTTTCTTATTTTATGTTTTTTAATTGGAAGCGCACGCCCAATGGAAAAGCTCAGTGGGATGCGATTTCCCTCAAGTTTCCGTTGATGGGCACGGTGAATCGCATGGTGGCGGTATCCCGCTTTACGCGCACGCTGGCGACCCTTCTTAACGGAGGGGTGCCCATGCTAACCGCGATGCAAATCGTGCGCAACGTCGTGGACAATCATGTCATCGCGCGGGCCATTGATGATGCTCGAGGCAATATTTCAGAGGGAGAATCGATTGCTGGTCCTTTAAAAAAATCAGGGCAGTTCCCACCCATCGTGATTCACATGGTCAATATTGGAGAAAAAACCGGCGAGCTGGAATCCATGCTGATTCAAGTTGCAGATGCTTACGACTTTCAAGTTAAAGCAAAGATCGACACGGTAACGGCTCTTATAAATCCCATAATTTTATTATTTATGGGCGTCACCGTCGCCTTTATCGTTCTGGCCGTCATGATGCCGATGTTTGAGATGACAAACCGCCTGGGATAACCTAACTTTTAGGACCGAAGCAAACATCCCGGAGGCAACTGGTGAAGTCGAATCAAAATCTTAAGCGCATGGGCCCGAATCAAAAAGGTTTTTCATTTCTAGAAATTATCATCGTGGTCGGAATTATCGGTGGATTGCTAGCCTTTATTCTACCCCAAATTCAAAAGAATCAAGCGCGCAGCCGTGTGGGTCAAACGCGCATCTCCATGGCCAACATCATCCAAAACTTGACCATGTACCAAAGTGATTGCCAAAAATATCCATCTTCTTTGGATGGTCTTGTCAAACCCGATGCAAGCTGCTCCAATTGGACTGGCCCTTACATGAAGGACATTCCCAAAGACGCTTGGGGATCTGTGTTTGCTTACGACTCGGACGGGAATAACTACAACCTGAAGAGCGAAGGGGCTGATCGCCGCGAGGGGGGAGATGGCTACAATAAAGACATCACCCAAGACGAACTCCAGTAATTCCATTTTTTTTAATTTAAACAAGACCCAATCTGATTCCTATCCCGCGCGGGATCGTGGGTTCACACTCTTTGAGATTCTAATCGTACTCGGGGTCATCGCGGGCACCATGGCTCTTTTGATCCCTCAAATGCGCCGGTCCGATCAAGGCATCAAAAAAACCGCGCATCATCTTTACGTTTTAACCAAAGACATTCGCAATCAAGCCCGTTTAAAAAATCGCACTTTCCGATTGGTCTTTAATATGGAAGGCAAGGACCATAGCTTTTGGGTCGAGAGTGCTGCGGGCCTGGTCGTTCCAAAAACTCAGGAAGAACTCGAGAAAGAAGCCCGGAAATCCAACGACTCATCTGGCGATTCCTCGGGTGACGGAAAACCGGCCTCTCAATTTCAAAAGGAAGAAAAGTACACCAAAAAAGAATTTCCTCTGCCGCGCAATTGGTTCATCGGGCACGTGGAAACCGGCAGCCGGAAAGAACCCGTCACCGCGGGCCAGGGCTATTTGTATTTTTCACCTCAGGGCTTGGTGGAACCTGCGGTCATTCAGCTGACCAATCGTCAGCAAATCACTTGGAGTGTTATCGTCAATTCCCTGACCGGCCAATCCGACATCGTCGACAAACCGATTTCGCTGCGCGATTTGAGAAATAAATGATGCGGCAAAACAAACAAAAAGGATTTACTTTAATCGAGACCATCATGGCGATGGTCATCATGTCGACCGGGATTTTACTTCTGGTCAACACGTGGGGTGGAAGTTTCGTGCGCCTGGAACGCACCCAAAAAGCCTTTGAAATTGCGGCGCTGCTCGAGCGAAAAATGATCGATTTCGAAATCAAATACCGCGGCAAAAATACCGACAGTATTCCGGAAAGCGAAGACGGAGATTTTGAAGGTTACCCCGACTACACCTGGAAGATGACTTCTAAAAAATTGGAATTTCCCGATATTGGTGCGGCGCTTTTTGCGGGACAGGGTGGCACCGACAACATCACCGAAATGATCGTTAAACAGCTCACAGAAACTTTGTCCAAATCAATCAAAGAAGTGACGATTAACATCACTTACTCGCGTCCCAAGAAAAAAGAGCTTAACTATTCGATCACGACTTATTTTGTCGATTACGACAAAAGCGGCGGAGTGGGATTGCCGGGCCCATGAAGCACAATCTTCGCGCACCTAAAAATTCGGGATTTACTTTGCTTGAGCTCATTATCGTGTTGTCAATTTTATCATTTTTAACGATCAACATCGCGGTCAATTTGCGCAATGCTTTTCGAGCGCGCACCAAAATTCAAGGCCAAGTGCAGAGCATGTCGCGCGTTCGCGATGCTTTGCGAATCATTGAGCGCGATCTGAATCTTTCGTTTCACTACCGCGACCTGGAAGAAGAATTGCGGGCCGCCACCACCA
>JAYUPS010000133.1:0-10887 GCA_043759945.1 Bdellovibrio sp. | reverse complement strand
CCGGTACTCTTGAAACTTAGCCAATCGATCTTTTAGCTTTTCTTGCGTGACCGAGGCCAACCGGTCTTTATCGGCATCTACCCCAATCTTGATATCTTCGTCTTTGTCACTCCAGCGATCCGACTTATCAAGCTTGGGCAGTGTCGCTTGGTTTTCAGGCTTCGACATTTTAAGACAACTCGCATACTTTCCGTGCAATCCCTTGGTCGCATAACGACGGGTTCCGTAAACTTTGTCTTCCAGGTCATATACGTCTTCTTGAAGCTTCCGGATTTCCTCGTTCATCATGATTTTTTTCTGGTAAACCATGTCCCCGTTACCATCAATCCCGATTTTTTCGTTGGTGGCGATGACATCTTCTTTTTCGGTTTTGGTATCGAGTGTTTCTGCTTTGTGCGGATTTGACTTGCAGCCGGTCAGTCCAACGATCAGTCCAGCAAACAACGCCGGTAACACCAGTGACATAAAAGCAACAGGAAACAGTCTCATGGGAGATCCTCCATCAACGAATCTTTGTTTAGGCCTTAAGATTAACCCCAAAAGGTCTTTGCCATGAAATGTTAATTGATAAATGCCGTTCTCAGTCATCGCAGAATTGACTAGGGTTCAGGTCCTGACTTTGTCAGATGGAGGAAACATGTCTTTACTTTTAAAACTGTTCTTAACCGGATCTGCACTGACCGCTGTTATGGTCACCGGGGGTCTTACCGGCTGCAAATCAAATCCACACAAAGCCGAACAGGCAAAAACGGCAATGGAAAATCAAGAGTCCGTGGGGGGTGGCATCGAAATGGGTCGCAATGACAAAGGCGAAGTGATTTCCCAACGGAAAGAGAAGTTGGCCGACCAACTGAGGAATCTGCAAGGCGGCGTTTATGATTTGGAAAGCGAAATCTACGGGGTTGAGAAATATGGCCGTAAAGGACTCTATGGGGTGTTAAAAGAGTGCATGGATAAAAAAGGAGAACTCAAACGTCTGCCCAGCAAAGCAATTCTGACCAAACAAGAGGACAAGTTTGTTGGCAAGATGGTCGTCGACGAAAAAAAAGATCTCGTCAACGTGTCGGAAGAATATTTTTTGGATCGCATCAAGCGTTTTGAAGGCTATCAAGATGGCTACGAAAAGCAAAAGGACGATTTTGAAGAAAAAGTTCGTGTTTGTGAAAATTCAAAGAAGACGGAGTAAATCATGATCCCTGTACTTTGGATTTCCTTGATTTCTTTTTTTCTTGGATTGGCGGGCTGCAAGGGCTACGAAATTTTACCGGATCAAATCGAAGTGACCGTCGGCCGTGAGCTTCCAGACGACGGCTGCCGCGAAATTGGACCGGTGTCGGGCAGCGTTTCAAAAATTAGCGGCACCAGTGCCGAGGCTTTAGAGAATATGAAAAAAGATGCGGCCCGCAAGGGTGCCAACTTTGTTCTTTATGAATCCGCTTCGGGAACAGGTACGGCCATGAAGGGTGTTGCCTACAGCTGCAATTAGACCAACGTAAATTCAGAGCGCAAGTCTTGACGAACGCTAACGCGTTCACTAGGCCTGGGCTCCGTATGAACTTCAAACGGCATCTTTGGATTGCGCTTATTTTAGGATTAATCGCTCGCGTGATCACATCCTATCTGGTTTACGGCGCTCAAAGTGTCGATGACTATTCCCACGGCTTATTGCCGACCCTCGAGTTTTTTGAGGGCAAACCTCTTGATTTGCCGCTGTGGCGAAGTCCGCTTTTGGTTTGGACTTTAATTCCCCTAGGAAAACTGGGACTGTTTCTGGGAATCGACACTCAGTTTGGCTTAATTCGTTTTATTTTATTGGGGCTCGCTCTTTTTTCGAGCTTTGGAATCTGGGCTTTTCATAAGTGGTCCGATTTAAAATTGGCCGCGTCCCCAGAAAAAAACGAGTGGCTGTATTTGGTGCCATTGTATTTGTTAAGTCTGCATTTTTTAATGACGTTTGCGTCCACCCGAGCTTTTGGCGAGAGCCTGGCTATGACTCTTGTTCTTTTGGGATTTTTGTTAATGGAGCAAAAAAAGATATTTTGGGGAGCTTTACTTTTAGGTATCGCCTGTCTTTATCGATTCCAAGTGGGGTTACTTGCTTTTGGTTTTGCGGTATTTTTCGTCTACCAAAAAAACTGGCGCAATTTGGGCTGGGTGGTGATTGCGGGTTTGGTTACCATGACCACGGAAGGCCTTATTGATCTTGGCTACGGGCGATGGCCGCTAGAAACTTTGTACAATTATTTTTACGTGAACAAAGATGGGGCTGTCGATCACAGCATTCAACCCTGGTACAACACGTGGGTAACTTTGCTTCCAATTTGGTTTTTGCCATTTTCATTGCCGCTAATGACCCAGTTAAAAAAACTTGATCCCTTTGAAAAAGTTTGGATCGGGGTCATTTTATTTTTCGTTCTGATGCACAGTTTGATTCCGCACAAAGAAGAGCGCTTTCTTTACCCGATTTTGCCGTTGATGCTTATTCTTTTTGGTCGAATTTGGGCCCGAGCTTGGGGCTCTAGATTTGAGAAACTCTTTTTCAGGCCTGTCTTTGGAACAGTTTTGATTGCGGGATTGATTGTAGCGACGATATCAAACTCGCAGGCCGGGGAGTACGAGCCTTTAAGAATGGCGGAAAAGTTGCGCGCGCCCGTTTTGATTTGGGATTACAACAGTGTTTTGCGAATTAGTTTTTTTCGGCATCGCTTGGTAAAGCCACCGGTGGATTACCAAGAATTTGATCGCTGGCCGTCGGCCGCAGAATTGGTTCCCCTGCAAGATCGCAAGTTGTTCTTTGTGACTTCCGAACAGGCCAATCTGGATCAGTGGCCGCAGGCTCTGAGCGCGATTCAGGCCGTCGGCTGGCATTGTTTGGAAAAAATAAGAATTCAAAGTCTGGCGGATCGGGCGATTTACAAAATGAACCCGAAGTACAATACGCGCCGGAAGCCCACCTACTTGATGGAGTGTGATTTTAAGTAGACGCCAAGCGCTATTCTTAAAAATCAGCCAATGCTTTTCGATGGCTGTGTTATAGCCCAGTCGGACTTTAACCCGAACCCAAGGAGAATTTATGAAGTCACTTTTGACTTTGGCCGTACTGGCTCTGGCCGTTGGTGCCCAAGCCGGAGAGCTCGATCGCGATCAACCCAACGTCGGCGCCTCGGACAGCACGATCGTTGTTCGCGTCGACACGCAAACGGGAGCCGTTGAAAAATTAGAATTGAACCAGGGACTTGAAATCGACCAAGCCAAAGCTTTGGCGGAAAACTCTTCGGCGCAGTTTGAAAAGGTTGCTCCAAGTAAAATTAAATCGGAACTCGATCAAGAGGCTGGAGCTTCCAGTTGGTTCTGGTTTTGCCCAACGTATTACTCGGCGCCTTCCTACGGGTACGACTACTACAACACCGGTTTTTACAACTACGGCAATTGGTACACGAACTATTACTCGTACCGGTATGACCGCTACAACTATTACTACTACGAGCCATCTTACGGTAACGGTGGATTTGATGATTACGGAGATGTGTTTGAGCGCAATCGTCGCCGCTACCGCCGAGGATATTAAGTTTTACGGTAATTTCTACGGTACTCTCTAAGGATTGCTACGTATGAACCAGGCGTAGCTTCCGATCCAGCTGTTGCCCGAAATGAAAATGCGATTTTGAGCGTCGATCGAGATCGTGTTGGCTAGGGCATCCTGGGTGTTTGGTTCCGGTTGAAACGTGTCGTCGGTCATCCAAGTTTTTCCGGCGTCCTCGGACTTTCTAACAACTGAAATATAGTGCTGGGAGCCTTCGAAGGTTCCCCCGTAGCCGGCGACGTAAGCAACGCCGCGACTGTCGATTGCAATGGAACGAGCCGAGGTGTTTGCCGTGGTCGAAGAGTCGGTGGGATAAATATAATCATCCACCGTGGACCAAGCGGCTCCGTTTTGATTGGATCTGCGAACGATCCAATGTTTTCCGGAACTCGAAGACAGTCCAAAGCCGGCAGAAAAAACCCGGTTTTGTTTATCGATGGCCAGAAATTTGGCCTCGGAATCTACTCCGGCTTGCAGCTGGAAATCATCCACCGTCGTCCAATTAAAACCATTGTCAGTGCTACGAGCCACCAGCCAGTGAAAATTTCCGGTGTTGTCTTGAGCGGCGCCTCCCACATAAAAAGTTCCGGCTGCGTCCACGGCAGCCGCATAGCCGCGAGCGTGAAGAGTGCTTCCGGGATAAACGTAAGTTGAAGTTGTCGACCACGAGGTGCCACCGTTGGTGCTGGCCCGAACCCACCATTTAAAACGTGTTCCGTCGTGCACCGAGCCCGTAACAAACACGCGCCCGTTGGGAGAGACTGTGACGGCCGCGGCTTCCGAGTAAAGACCCGAGCCACCAGTCACGGCGTCAATTGTTTTCCAAGTCAGTCCACCATCCGAACTTTTCCGCACAAGCCAATAGTATTGGGGCGAATTGGGATTGGTGACACCAACACCCACGACGTAGACGTTCCCTGAACTGTCGGCTGCAAATCCGTTAGCGACGGATTCCAGACCTGCCGCATAGTTAAAATTTTCAACCAGGGTCCAAGTGGCGCCGTTGTCGGAGCTTTTACGAACCAACCAGGACTTGATCCCAGAACTGACTCCGTAACCCACCGAATACCAGTTGCCGAAGCTGTCCACTCCGCCCCCGTTGGAGCCACTTTCGCTCGCGGGAATCAGTTGAAAAGTCGATTTTGTGGCCCAAGCCGTTGGCCCTGCGGGACTTTGTGGGTTGACCAAGCCATTCCCAAATTTTCCGGGCCCAAGGTCTTCGGTGCAACTTAGGGTCAATAAAACGGCGAATGTCAGAAGCATTTTTCGAGAGAACATATCTTAGAATTCTACCTCAGGAGTTGGAGCGCAAATATCAGATTTAGATTTTAATCGAAAAATCCGCCGTAGGGCTGGTCTTGTCTTGGCTCGGCTCACAAAAGCTCTAAGAAAGAAGCTTCGCTCCACTCACCAGTGTCGCCCTCGCGTTCCGCTTTCACGCGCCAATACAGGCGGCCCTTTTGACTAATTTTTTCGACCAAGAACCGATTCTCTGGACTCTCTAGTCTTTGAACAACCACATCAAACTCAGGATCCATAGAGAGCTCCAGAACGTACTTTGTCGTCAGTGGCAAAGGCTGCCAAGAGAACTCGATCGAAATGAGACCGTTTCGGGTGGGAGCTTTAGCGCCTTTGGGGGGCGACATTAACTTAAGCAGGCTCTTTGTTTTGACGGGACTAGCCGCGCTAATTTTAACTTTCGCGATCTTGGAAAAGTCACTCACGCCATCAGTTTGGCTGTCGCTGGCGGCAACCCGAACAAAGTAGGTACCCGGTTCTTTGTTAATATTTATGTTTGAGGTTAAGACCACTTGGTCTGCGCCATCACTAAGATCTGGTTTTTTTCCGACTTGAACGATGTATTTCTTAGCGGTTGAAACTGGCGCCCATTCCACGACGGGTGCAGCTTGTCCCACGGTAAAATTAAAAGCCTTCGCTAATTTTGGAGTGGGGAGCTGCACCAAAATTTGTCCGGGTTTACTAAAAGGGCCCTCGGCGCCGTCACTGGCGATGGCGCGAACGCGATAAAATGAGGTTCCTGGTGCGCTTGCGTTCCAAGAGACTTTTTCGCCTTTTAGTTTTTTATCAAAAACCAAATCGCTAAAATCTTTATTTTTTGAAACTTGAACTTGATAGGTGTTGGCCGCTTTAGTTGGACGCCAGCGCAGTTCCAGACTGGCTTCACTGCCGGCCGAAGCTGGGCCACGCGAAGACAAAACCCGCGTTAGGGATGAATCTGTAATTTCGGGAGTTCCAGGTTCCTCAGCCGCCGGTTTGCTTTGAGCCAGGACGGGTTTGGAAATTTTAAATGTAAAAACTTGGCTTGTGAATTCTAGTTCTTGAATGCGTTTTGCGGATTTCAATCTCCAAAAATAGGTCCCCTCGGGCAGAGGCGTGGACCAAGTACAATTTTTATCCACGGTGGATTTTGCTGCTTTTGAAAAATCTAAACTTGGCGAAATCTCAACTTGGTAGCTCTCAACTCCTGATTTGCAGGCCCATCGGAAGTCCACATTGGTGGCGTCGCCGCCAGCCTGCACAAATTCTTGCTTTTGCTTAGGGGCTTCCAGTTGAATCGCAACAGAGTCCATCACAAAAAATTCCATGGCCGCTGGAGCAGAATCTTTGCTCGCGCTAACCGGGGACAGACGCCAGTAATAAACCCCAGGGCGAACTTGTTTTTTCCAGACAAAATTATTTCCGGTGACGGGTTGCTGGAATAAAATTTTTGTGAAATTAAGATCTCCGGCGATTTCAATTTTTGATTTGCGAAATTTTAAGTTCTCGCTCCATTTGAATTCGATGCGTTTGGTTTCAGTCAGTACAGCTTCTTCGGTCGAGGGTTGTAAGAGCTGATTGAGGGGTTCTAAAACCTCGACGGGTTTAGTTTCAAGTTCTGCTTTTGCAATTTTTGCCGGCTCCTCTGGTTTTGGAGCCTTACTTAAGAGCGATTTCATATCGCTGGTTTTTGCAGAGCCAATGAAAGCCGAAGAAACAGAACCGGAATCACTAAAAATATTATTTTTAGATTGCGCGATGTAAAAACCGACCCCAACCACCAAAAGTGCTGCGGGGGCAACGGTGTACCAGGCCTTGAATGATTTTTTATAGTTCCCTCGCGGTGCCACAACTTGAACGGGCTGGGGCGGGGGACTTACCGATTTTCTTTGTACGATGGTTGAAGCTGAAATGTCTTTGACCCTGGTGCCCTCGGGAACCGTCGGCATCAATGAGGTTAAACCTTGAATCATCGTGTTGCCCGGGAGCGGTGGTCTGAAAATTTGCGTGTCCACCATGCACCGTGCGCGGTTCAGAAGTTCTTTGACTTGGCCTTGCAAGCGCAGTTTTTCAGATTCGGACAACTCGTCAAATTCGGCGGCGCAGGCAATGAGCTCATTCATAAACTCGTCGGAATTTTGATAACGAGCCTTTGGATCTTTAGCGCAGGCCTTTTCGATTATTTTTAGAATTGAATCCGGTACCATGTCGCGGTCGCCATCGGCTAATTGGACGGCTTTGTCGACCACGCGGTGAAAGATCATTTGCCGGGTCACTAATTCGTATAAAATGGCGCCCAGACTCCAGCACTCGGTCGCCCAACCGGCTCGGTACCCGTCATTGAGCTCGGGCGCCATGTAGGGTGGCGATCCGACAACGACGCCTTTGTCGCTGTCGTTTCCGGCAAATTGAGCAATTCCGAAGTCCAGGATCTTAATCTCGCCGTCCTTTAGGAAAAGAATATTGCTGGGCTTTAAGTCGCGGTGAATGATGTTTAACCGGTGGACGACTTGGACTGCGGCCAAGCTTTTCATGAACAACGAGATCGCCAAAGGGATCGGAAGAGTGAACTCTGCCAAATAGTCTTTGAAGGAAACGCCCTCGACCAGTTCCATCGACAGGTACTGCAGATCGTCGCCGGCTTTGATCGAGTAGACCGTAACGATGTTGGGGTGATTTACTTTCGCTAAAATTCGAGCTTCGCGCATGAACCGACGGACCAGATCTGCGGCTTTGTTCGTGTTCGGGGTGACAATTTTCAGAGCGACTTTGCGGTCCAAGGCCTGCTCGTAAGCTTCGTAAACTTCGCCCATGCCGCCGCGTGCGATTAGTCGCACGATAACGAAACCATCAATTTTTGTGCCGTTTTTCATCGTCTGCATTCCTTAATACATCGGTGTTTCCTGGTCGAAAATTTAGATCGCCCAAAGTCCGGGTTTTTAGGAAAAGTAATGGCTCAGCGAGCGGATTTTCCTGTATCTTGGGAAGATGTTGAAGTTTTCGTATTTCTTTTGTGCACTTTTATGTTCCCAAATGGTTTTGGCTGCTGAGACTCTTCGGGTGCAAACCACCAATCCGTTGACCGAGGTTTACGATCGACCTTCGTTTTCTGGGCAGGTCATTGAGAAATTAAAAAAACAAACGGTGCTTGAGGTCAGTCCCCGAAAAATTGTGGGACCAGATGGAATCGGCGCTTTTTACGAATATAAAAACTCTGCCGGTCGCTCCGTCTACATCGGTGATTCAGAAGTAAACCCGGCGCCGGCACCACCGGTTGTTGCGGCCCCGATTAAAATTGTGCCGCCGATGTCGGAGCCTGAGGCCAACACGATCGAGACGGCCCGGCGATCCAAAGCCCGAGTCCGACCTGAGCTTGCGAGTGAGTCTGTGGGATCAATGCCTTCCCAACTTGGGTTTAACTTTGGAGTGGTCAACTACGCGGAAAAGTATTTAGAAACGCGCTACCAAGCCAGCCGCCCGTCGGTAGGACTGGGTTTCCAAAGTTTTTTTGGGAACTCCAAGATTTTTGGGTTCGATGCGAATCTGTTGTTTTCACCCGGTGCCCCTAAGTTTTTAACAGAAGCCGGAGCTCAGGGCGTTTCCGGGGGATATCTGCTCATCGCGGATTATCAGGCCGTCGCCCGCTTTACATTGGTCAAGAATCTTCAAGTTAAGTTAGGGGCGGGATTGGCGATGATAAACAGTAAATTCAATACGACCCTGGTCACCGAGGCCTACACTTCGGGTTCGACCCGAGCCGGAGCCGTTGCCGGAGTCGGAATTTCTTACATGCTCTCGGACTGGGCCCTGATGCTGGATGTGCGTCAGTTCATCGAGAAAGAATCTTATTTGGGTTCCCAGGTCTCAGTTCTATTTCCACTTTAATGAAAAGATTGCAGTGCGGTTCGTTCCGTAACCCGTGATAGGACTCCGTCGGATATAAACCCGAACTAAGGAGAATCTATGAAGTCACTTCTGACTTTTGCATTACTGGCAGTTGCTGTTTCCGCTTCCGGCGGAGAGCTTGATCGCGATCAACCCAACGTGGGCTCATCGGAAAGTACCATCATCGTTCGCGTGAACACGCAAACAGGCGCCGTTGAAAAATTGGAAATCAGCGAAGGCCTGGCGATTGCGCAAGCCGAAGAGTTGGCTAAAGATGTGAGCGCTCCCTTTGAAATGGTGCAAAAAAGCCAAATTAAAACTGAGCTTGATCAAGAAGCCGGATCTTCGAGCTGGTTTTGGTTTTGCCCCACCTACAACTCATATCCAAGTTACGGTTACGGATATGGCGCTAACTACGGCAACACCGGTTTTAACAGCTACGGCAACTGGTACTCGAATTACTACTCCTACAATACCGGCAACTACAACTATTACTACTACCAGCCCTATTACGGAAATAACTACGGCTACAACCATTACGGACATAATCGCCGCACCCGCTTCAACGGTGGATGGAGATAATGAATTTCAACGGGATGGCCCTATTGCTGCTGTTTGTGTTAATTTCTTCAGGGCAAGAAGCTCTGGCTTCTGTTGAAGTCGTGCTTAAAGCGGAGAGCTTAAACAATTACCGAAACCAACTGGGCTTTGAAGCTTGGCGGGCACTCGGGGATACACGCAAGCAAGTAAAAGTGGCCGTCCTGGACAAAGGCTTTCAAGGTTGGGAAAAGCAAATTGGCGTTTCCCTGCCAGAAAGCACTTTGCATTTTCAAGGCCCAATCGCTCTTGAAAAAGATGCGGTCGAAACCCCGCACGGCCGATTGATGGCCGAAATTTTGACCAGTGTGCTTTGGGGCAGTCCGACGAGCTCAAGTTACCAGAGATCATCTTCTTTTAAATTGAGTCTCTACAACGTCGGGGGCTATTCCAATTTCAAGGCCGCCATCGACGCCATTATCAAAGACCGGGTTGATGTTGTGCTTTATTCCGAAGTTTGGGAGCTGGGCGGAAATTCCGACGGGCAGGGTTTCATCAACAAACAGGTCACCCGCGCCATCGACTCAGGAATTTTGTGGATTAATGCAGCCGGAAATTTTTCGAAACGCACCCACAACGGGGGCATCGAAATCGGCACGGATGAATGGCTAAAACTTCCGGATCAGAATTCCGGAATCGAAATCAATTGCCGGCCAACCCAAGAAGTTGAAAAGTGTCCTCTACGTTTGGTGCTGACTTGGAATGATTTTAAAGATGATACCGAAAAAGGCACCGACAAAGACTTGGATCTGGTTTTGTTGGATGATTTATTGAATGTAAAAATGGTTTCTCAACTGAAGCAATCCAACCAGGCCGGAGAGGCCAAGGCCGGGGAAAGCAAGTACCCCCGTGAATCTCTGTCGCTTGAAATACCTAAGGGCAAATATTTTGTTAAAGTGAAAGCCCGTTCCAAATTATGGAGCAAAAGAGATCGGATTCGAATCACGGCAGACGGTGATTTTATTGAAATGCCCCGAGCGACAACTTCGGAAACACTGTTAAATCCGGCAGACAACATTAAAGCCGTCACCGTGGGTGCGTGGGATTCGGATCGCTCGTCGCGCTCGTTCCAACAGGGTAAACCCGAGATCGTCGCCCCCAGCGCGGTCAAAGATCAAAACGGAAAAGAATTTCGTGGGACGTCCAATGCGGCGGCCATTGTTGCGGCTTCCGCTGTTTTATTAAAATCTCACTATCCCAAGATGACCCGGGATGGATTTTTAAGATCTATCGGATCGGCGCGCGCAGAAAAAGAGCCCGAAGGCTCCCGTTACTTTAGTATGCCGCCGACCCAGTAATTTTACTGCACTGCTAACTTTACTGCACGACACACGAATACCGGAGCTGATTATTTCCGGCGGGAAGTGCTCGAGCAAAAGTAATCTTAAGTCCCGCGATGGTGTAAGCCGGAGCCGCACTACCATCGGCGGTCGTGATCACAACGTCACCGACGCCATCTCCGTTGGAATCGATCGGCGCGCAATTTAAATTTGCCGAGTTAATTAAATCCACTGTTGCTTTTCCCATGGCCGCAAGCTGCGAGC
>JAYUPS010000132.1:0-4072 GCA_043759945.1 Bdellovibrio sp. | reverse complement strand
GCCGCCGCCCGTCGCCAAGACGAGATGCTCGCCAAAGAAGAAGAATTCATCGCGCGCTTTGCCGCCCGGGCCTCGCATGCGGCTCAAGTTCAATCCCGCGTGAAGAAAATCGACAAGATTGAGCGCATCGAAATCCCCACCGAAGAAAGGGCCATCGGTTTTCAATGGCAACAGGCTCCCCGCGGGGGCGACGAGGTCGTGCGTTTCGAAAACCTGGGCAAGACCTGGCAGTCTGATGGAAAATCAAAGCTGGTTTTTAATAAAGCTTCGGGACTGGTCAAACGCCAGGACCGCGTCGCGGTGGTGGGCGTGAACGGCGCCGGTAAATCAACACTCTTAAAAATGGTCTCCGGCCAGACGACGGCCACCGAGGGTCGACTGAATGTCGGCGCAAGCATTGAACTCGGATACTTCAGTCAAAGTTCCATCGACGTCTTGAATGTCAAAAACACAATTTTAGACGAGGTCCACAGCCGCATTCCCAATTCTTCCATCGGTTCGGTGCGAATGCTTTTGGGAGCCTTGAAATTTTCGGGGGAAGAAGTCGATAAGAAAATTTCGATCTTGTCGGGCGGCGAAAAAAGCCGGGTCGTTCTAGCAACGATCTTGGCTCGTCCGATTAATTTTCTGGTGCTCGACGAGCCCACGAATCACTTGGACATTCAATCCCGCGAAGTGCTGCTCGAAGCCATTAAATCTTTTGACGGTACGGTGATGATTGTCAGCCATGATCGCTACTTTTTGCGCGCGATCACCACCAAGGTCTTTCGTTTGGACAAGAGCCAACTCCAAATCTATGAAGGCTCTTGGGATTATTACGTCGAAAAAACCAAAACTTACTGAGCGGTGTACTCAACACACTCGCGCAAAGTGCCAAACTGGGCCAAATCAATCGAAGGTCTATTTAATTTGTAAGCGGTGTAACCCTCGCCGTCCCAATTGCAAATTCCGATTTCTGCCGACCGAGTTGCTTGCAAGCAGTCGGTGAAAACAACAAACCCGAAATTGGCTTTCCCAATAAATTTATTTCGAATGCTCAAGTAGGGCTGGTAGTTGGAGCCGTTCCAAGTGCAAACCATGTTGTTGTAGGCAGACAAGGTCGCGGTCGTGCAATCCCGCAAATTCGAAAAGCCGCGGCCCTGCATTCCCACCGTTTCGCCGGTGACCGTGTCATAGGGCTGAACGCTCACTCCGTTCCAATTGCAAACGATATTTGTGACATCCGAAGTTGTGGCTTCCAAACAATCTGGCAAATTAACAAAGCCATGATTTTGCAGCCCGATATTTGAACCGCTTTCGATACTGAAGGGCTGAAAGTTGCCACCATTCCAGCTGCAGACCGAACCCTGACCCCGGCTGGCAATCACCTGACTGCAAAGCCCAGGATTCACAAAGCCAAAACCCAATTTTCCAATCCACAAACTCCGATCCATGTTGTACGGCTGATGGCTGGTTCCGTTCCAGGCGCAGGAAACTTGCGAAGACCATTGCGCCAATGCCGTGCCTGAAAATAGTGCTAAGGCCAGAAAAGTTAAAATACCCAAACGAGACTTTATTATTAAGTTAGACATGTGTAAGCCCTCCGACGTTCACTAGAGCTCGGCGCTTTGTGGGATTCAAGACATAAATGCCAACCATTGATGCACCTCAAAAAACGAATCGAGATTGACCGCGATCACAAATTCCATTCGGATATCAGGGTGTTAAAAATATTTTGCTCCTTTCTGGCGTTCTTTTTTGTTGGCAATTTTGCCTACGCGTATCCAGAATTTATCGGGTACGGATACAAGTCTTGCCTAACCTGTCATTGGAACGGTCATGGCAGTGGTCCCTTGAACGACTACGGTCGCGGAGTTTGGGCTTCTGAAATTGCGTCGCGAAGTCTTTACCCTAAAACTTGGAAGCTCGAAGATTTGTCGGCGACCTCGGGGTTTTTTGGACCCAAAGAACTTCCGTACTGATCCGCCCGCACATCAAGTACCGCAGCTTGCAACTGGGAACTGGGCTTCGCAGCGAAAAACAAAGATTTGAATACATCCCGATGCAACTGGATCTCGGTGCTGCTTTTTCCTTGGATCGCGACAATCGATGGATGTTTGTATACACGGCCGGTTACGTCGGTAACACCGAGACTCGAATCAGCAAATCCATGAATCGCATTTTAGCCCGTGAGTACTACATCCGCGCGCAAATTTTTGATCCCTTTTGGCTCTACGTCGGAAAGGTCGACAAGGTTTTTGGGATTCGAAATATCGATCACAAGGCTTTTAACCGGGAGCCTTTGGGGTTGACCCAGTATGCGCAAAGCATGAGTGTGGTGGCGCACTACGTTCAAGAAAATTATGAAGTCACCGGCCAGGGCTTTGCGGGGGACCCTGCTGCCCTACTGCCGCTCCGGGAACAAAAAGGGGCCGCTGGAATGATCGAGTTTGATCCGCTCGAAAATGGACGGATTGGACTTTCGGGTTTAACTTCGAAAAGTGAGGCCGGCGAAAGCGTTGGTCTGTTGGGAGTGCATTGGCGCCAGGGCCTGGCCAAAGGCAACGCCGTCGAATTCGAAATCGGAACGATCAATAAAAAAGACACGGTCCTAAATACCCGGAGCAGCGGCAGTTACTCGCTCGCACAAACGATGATCAAGCTTTCACGGGGCTTTCATCTGTTAACAAATATTGAGCGGTACAACGCGGATGTCGCCGCAAACACTCCGGAAACTTGGAAAGTTGGATTTGGGACTTTATGGTTTCCGATTAATCGGGTTGAAATTCGGCTTAACTTTGGACAACTCAGAACTTTCTCATCCACCACGGCTAATGAAGATATTTGGATGGCTCAGGGGCAACTGCATGTGTCGCTTTAATTTTGTATTTCTTGTGATTTTATTTTCCGGTATCCAAGCCGCAGCTCAAGACAACAAGCTTTTAAGTTTTTCCTATTACAACTGGTCCGAAAATATGACCGTCAACAGTGGTGGCTCTCAGATTCCTGCTCCCGCAAATCTGGCAGCTGTCGGGGTGCAGTTTGATTACATGGCTTCAAATACCAGTCGCGGCTGGGTTTTCACGACGGCACTGCTTACGGGATCTGGCACCGGCGGTTCGACGGCAAATACGGGGTACTTGGCTTCTTATCAACCCTTCTTTGGCGTGATTGGTTCTGCGGCCTACTTTTTTAAAGTCGAGAAACGCGTCTATTTGGAATTGGGTCCCATGATTCTTTACCGGTCCTTGAAATGGCCCGAAGCCGCCGGTATTACGGCCGCCAGTGGCGCCGACGCCAACTTTGGAATGACGGCCAACTTGCGCGTTCGTCTGTTTCGAAATCTGGATTATTGCCAAAGCATCGGGACCTTGCTGAGCAAGGCCACCACAATTTGGTCTTTAGGATTTGGATATCGCTTTTAAGCGAGCAAACTAGTTTTAAACCAACAAACTTACTGTGGCGTTCCGCCGTCGACCCAAGATTGAACCTGAGATCGATCCGCATTGTTTAGTGGCTGCCCCGGAGGCATTGATCCATTGTTAATACGTTGCAGGATTGCCGCCGTGGAGCCGCGAGCCGCCCCGTAGTTTGTTAAATCTAAAACCAAACCTGCAGTTCCGCCGGGCCGATGACAACTGTTGCACGTGCGCGCAAACACATTTTTCATCAAATTAACACCGCTCAACTCGGTGAAAGTTGTTGCAGGTCCGCCACCACCACCCGGACCAGGAGTTATTCCACCACCTCCAGCGCCACCAATAGCCAGGCCTTTGAGTTTAAAGGAAATTTTAGTTAGATTTGAAATACCAACCTTGTAGCTGTATCCGATTCCAAGATTAGGGGCCATATTGACCGCCGCAGCCCCAGAGACAGAAGCCAACACACCGTTTTTATAAATCGTAAATTGAGTCATCTCTTCACCATCAATTATCAGCGCCAAATCGTTAATTGAAACGGGTCCAGAAATTCCGTTGAGCTGAAGGGTCGGATTTTTAAAGAACAGGCCATCGATTCCAGCAACCGCCCGTGTTCCCGGAGCCAGCAAAAGAGCGGCTTGGATACTAAACGTCGCGGCCAATTTATTTTGATC
>JAYUPS010000131.1:0-4075 GCA_043759945.1 Bdellovibrio sp. | reverse complement strand
ATTTTGCTGACGAAGTACGCATTCATTGGCTCTACAAGGACAAAAGGGGTTGGAACACTTCGGACAAAATCCCCCTGAAAATTTCCGGGGGCCGGGGCGATGGTTACCGTGGCTATGCTTTCAAATCGAATCACCAGCCGGGCCAGTGGCGGGTGCAAATTGAGACTGTCGACGGCCTGGAAATAGGCCGTATCGGATTGGAAATTGTTCAGGCCGAACCTTAGCCAACGCAAGGCAATGCAGTCCAAGATTGCAAGTCATTTGGGGTCATGAAAGAAAAGTCCTCTATGAACAATAAAGTGAATGGTTCCATCAACTTCCCTGGGTACTACCACAATCAAAAACTAGCAACCTGGGTCCAAGAAGTTGCAGCACTTTGCGAACCAAACGATGTTTTTTTCTGCGATGGCAGTGAAACGGAATATCAAAACTTATGCGACCTGATGGTGAAATCAGGGACGCTGATTAAACTGAATGAAAAATTGCGCCCCAATAGTTTTTTGGCCCTGTCAGATCCGGGGGACGTGGCTCGTGTCGAGGAAAAAACTTTCATTTGCAGCCGAACAAAAGAAGACGCAGGCCCTACAAATAATTGGGTCGATCCCATCGAGATGAAAACCAAGCTCAAAGGGTTATTCAAAGGTTGCATGCGTGGTCGCACTCTTTACGTCGTCCCTTTCTGCATGGGTCCCTTGGGCTCACCACTTTCAATTATTGGTGTTGAACTTACAGATTCTCCCTACGTTGTGGTCAACATGAAGATCATGACCCGCATGGGTAGAGACGCTATCGAGCAGTTGGGTGCTGGGGAATTTGTGCCTTGTTTGCACTCGGTTGGTTTGCCCGTCGAACCGGGCCAACCTGACGTTAAGTGGCCTTGCAACCAAACTGAAAAATACATCGTTCATTTCCCAGAGGAAAAAGCGATTTGGTCCTTTGGATCGGGTTACGGTGGCAATGCGCTTTTGGGAAAAAAATGTCTCGCGCTCCGTATTGCTTCTTCGATGGCTAGAGAGCAGGGATGGCTCGCAGAGCACATGTTGATTCTTGGGCTACAAAATCCCGAGGGAGAAAAAATGTATGTGTCGGCAGCCTTCCCGAGTGCCTGCGGGAAAACAAATTTCGCGATGTTGGTTCCGCCGAAAGAATTTGTAGGCTGGAAAGTAACAACGATCGGGGACGACATTGCTTGGTTAAAGCCCGGGGCCGATGGCCGCTTGTATGCGATCAATCCTGAAGCTGGTTACTTTGGCGTTGCGCCCGGCACCGGCTACAAAACCAATCCCAATGCCCTAGCAACCATCCAGAAAAACACCATCTTTACGAACGTGGCCCTCACCCCCGAAGGCGATGTCTGGTGGGAAGGCATGACCGACAGTCCTCCGGCGAATTTGACCGATTGGACTGGACTTGCATGGAACCCAGATTGCGGACGGAAAGCCGCCCATCCCAACGCTCGCTTTACCGCCCCGGCCAGCCAATGCCCCTCGGTGGACGAAAATTGGGAGTCTAAATCCGGTGTTCCCATTAGCGCTTTTATCTTTGGTGGACGTCGCGGGACAACGGTGCCGCTGGTTACCGAGTCCTTTGATTGGAAATTCGGAGTTTACTCTGGCGTAACTATTGGTTCTGAAACAACGGCCGCGGCGGTTGGCGTTGTTGGTCAGGTCCGCAATGACCCGATGGCGATGCTCCCTTTTTGCGGATACAATGTCGGTGATTATTTCCGTCATTGGTTGGAAATGGGCCAGCAAGTCAGCCAACCTCCAAAAATATTTACCGTGAATTGGTTTCGTAAAGATGAAGAAGGAAACTTCATTTGGCCTGGTTTTGGCGACAACATGCGCGTTCTTCAGTGGATTATGAATCGTGTGATGAACTGCGCTGAAGCGACTGTCACGCCGGTGGGACGCATACCGAAATCAAAAGATTTAAATCTGAATGGTTTGAATGTCGATTTCGAGGAAGCTTTGAAAATTGATCCTAAAGAGTGGAATGCCGAGCTTAATTCCCACTTGCAGTTTTTCAATAAAGTTGGTGATCGACTTCCCCAGGAATTTCTGGTGATGCAAAAAACTTTAGTGAATAATTTTACGCTTTAGTTTCGAAGTATTCCAAATCGATAAACAAAGCCGCTGCCAGCAGAAGTGCGCGGTGGTCTTGGGACAGATTCGCATCGGTAAAATCAATTCGAAAACGATCTTTGTCTAAAAGAACTTCGGTGATCGCTCCCGCCCATTTTTTACGGATGATCGCTCGTTCCACTCCGTCGGTTTTGACCGGGAAGGTCCAAATTCTCCAAAACGGGGACCGGACTGTCATCAGAACGTTGTTGTTCGCATCTTGAATATCAAATTTTTTAGAAAAAATGCCGAACCGTTTTTGGATTGCGCCCAAAGGGGTCCCATCAGATTTTGTGACTTCCAAACGAGTAAACCAGATACGAAACCGATTCTTTGCGCGGTAGGCGGGCTGTCGCTGAGGATTAAAGATCAGCATATCAAATCGGCGCCAGTGTCCGAAGATTTGACGAAAGATAAAACCAAGCAAGCTTCGAGATTGTTCCGCAGCAAAGCCTATGGTTTGGCCGTTGGCGTCTGAGATTTCATATTTGTTGCGAGTTTCAAATCCGAACAGTTCAGCAATTTCCGTCCGTTGACGGATCACCAAGGACTGAACTCCGGATAGCGGCATAAGTTGGTTTATAGCGTTCCCCATTGAGCTACTGTCATAACAAGCAATATAAAGAAAATCATCAAAAGCCGACTGGGCGCCACTAAGATCCTCCACTATTTGAATGCCTTGAATGCCGGGATACCTAACATTGCGTTCCGGCACCCTCAAGGTGTATATCAAGGTCGCGTAAAGGCAGGTTCCTTTTACAAAGGTGATTACAGATGAAATCAGAGATCGCATTGCTGGCTGGGGGTTGTTTCTGGGGAATGGAAGATATTCTGGGCAAAGTACCCGGCGTCATTGCGACCACCGTCGGTTACAGCGGCGGAGGAACCAACCCGGCAACCTATAAAGAGGTTTCAACGGGCCGCACGGGTCATGCCGAAAGTATAGAAATTGAATTTGATCCCGCAGTCTTAAGTTTCGAAGTGCTGTTAAAAAAATGGTTTTTCCGGATGCACAATCCCACCACAAAGAATCAGCAAGGTAACGATCGAGGTTCGCAGTATCGTTCAGCAATTTTTTACCATTCAGAAATTCAAAAAGAAACGGCATTGAACAGCATCGATGAGCTCAATCTTTCAGGTTTCTGGAAAGTTCCCATTGTTACAGAAGTTACTCCGGCGGGACCATTTTACTCCGCCGAGGACTACCACCAGGACTATTTGCAGAAAAATCCGGGCGGTTACACCTGCCACTTTCTCCGCTAAAGTCTAGATTCCAAGTCACATTGTCTAAATCGATGAACATGTTGTTATTTATCGATTGGAATGATGCAGCTCTTTGGGGTTATGCTTTGTGACAGGAGGTATCTATGTTGAAAGTTGTTTTTAAAAACCTGCACAAATCGGATCTGGCTGAAGACATTGTAACATCCAAGGTCAACGCGGTCTTGGATAAATTCCCTGAGTTTAAGTCTTCGACGGCAACGGCAATTCTGGAAATGGAAAATTCTCGACTGCAATCCGGGCCGGATAATTTCAATATCAAGCTTATCTTAAAGAATAAGTATCTTGGTCCGATCGTCTTTCAAAGACGGGGTAGCAATTTGTACCAAGCGGCTTCACACCTAACGGATCGATTACTTGAAGTTTTGCATCGGGCGGTGGAAAAGCGTCGCGATATGATCCGGTCTAATCGTCGGCACGTAAAACATGCGACTCACGAGTTCATTGTCGAGTCTCAGGCCGCAAGTTAATGATGTAGCATTTATGAATATCCCCTTTGGTAAAGTCAAAGGGGATGCTTTTTTCGGTTATATCCTGAACTAAAAATTCCTTTTCGATTTCCGTATCAATCTTAAATCCCACGCGATTTGTCGAAAAATAGAGAGTCCCGCTAGTCTTCAAGCGTTTCATGCATCGCTGGACAAGCAGCCCATGGTCTCTTTGAATGTCGA
>JAYUPS010000130.1:0-4097 GCA_043759945.1 Bdellovibrio sp. | reverse complement strand
GATGTAGATCACAATAGTGAGCCCCGTCACAAGACCAAACGACGGGGGAAAAGTGTAGAGTAAAATACCAACGACCAGGCAAATCTCAACGATCGTTGGCAAAATATTAAAGAGCATGAAAGACAAGACCGTTTGAATCCCGCGAGTCCCGCGCTCAATCACGCGGGTCAGGCCCCCCGTCTGTCTCTCCAAGTGAAAGGCCAACGAAAGTCCATGCAAATGCTCAAACGTTTTTAAACCCACTTTGCGTTGTGCAAATTGCGCGACTTTGGCAAATATAAAGTCTCGCAGTTCGCCGAAAAACTGAGCCAGTATTCGCGCCATCGCATAGGCAAAAATCAAAGCCACCGGAACCACAATCAAAGCTTTTTCAACCGACAGGGCATCGATAATGTATTTGTAAACAAAGGGCACATAGGTGTTTATAATTTTGGCCAGCACCAACGAGGAAATCGCAAGGACCACCCGCACTTTCAGGTCCGTGCGCCCCAATGGCCAAAGGTAGGGCAGCAGCCCCTTTGCGGTTTTCCAATGACTCGTGTTTGGCTTATCTTTTAAAACGTCAAAGTTGCTCATGTCGGCATCCTAAGTGAACCGGGAACCAGGCACAATCGATTCTGTTTGCAAATCGACCCTCGGCCGCCATAATGGGGTATGATCTCCTCGGTCTTAATTACCCTTCTGTTGCCGTTCGCATTACTCACTTTTTCCAAAGAGGCCTGGTTCTTAAACGCGACTTTTGAGGCTAAGGACAAAGTCATCTACGGCATTCCTGTTGAAAAATTAGATCCTTTGTTCAAAACGGCGACTTTGCTCACCAAAGAATTGGTTTTAAGCAAGTATCCCGAGGCTAAGGCCGATCTGACCGAGGATGGGCTTACTTTCAGAGTGGAGCAAACTCGGAACAAAAAAAATTACCAAATCTTGGTTGGCGTCTACCAAGGCCCTGTAGAAAAAGGAAGTTTTCTGCTGGTGCTGGAAAAAAACAAAACGGGCTGGAAGGATATTTTGCTCGAAAAAGTCCTGGGAAAAATGGGATTTTGGATTTTAAAAGACGAAAATAATTTGATTTTGTGGAATGACTGCATTGATTGCGGCCACAGCGGTTCCTTAGAATGGAATAAAAAGCGCGGCTATTTTTTTGAAAAGCCAGACGAAAAAGAAGACGACGACGCGGAACTTGAGTGAGTTTGATTAGAATATCCCTAAGTCAGAATGAAATTTCAGCCAAAAGCGGATAATGATCAGAAAAAATGCGGGTGCATTTATTTTTAATCACTTTTGTTGAAGTGACCAAACCCGGCGGCCGGCACCACATCCGGTCCAGTCTTAAACAGGGATAACGCGTCGGAAATGTGGGTCCGGTATTTTGCAGCGTCAGATTTTGGTTCAATTTCTTAAAAGCTTTTGAATAGACATGCCATTGGTTGATATCCCCGCCCACGATCAAAGGAACCTCGCTTTTGTTTCGGAGCAACCGATGAAGTTTTCCCAATTGGTGACCCCGCTCGACTCCGTTAAGCCCCTTGTGGGTGGTCACCACGTGCAAAGGCCCCTGGGGGGTGAGGACAAAAGCCTCGAGGATATTTCGAGGTTCAAAACCAAGGGTCGTAATGTCGATCAAATTGTGACTGGTAATCGGAAATTTCGACAGCACGGCATTGCCGTACCAACCCTCCTGATCCATAATCGTCGGGGCTGTGACGTAATGGGTGAAATGATCGGTGCACAAATCCGCCAGTTCTTTTTTGGTGTTTGATTTTTGGGTCCGGGTCTCAAGCTCCTGAATTAAAACGACATCAATCTTTTCTTTTTTTAAATACTCCCCTATGCGCCCGTAATCTCTGACCCCGTCGGTGCCCTTGGCTCCGTGAATATTGTAGCTCAGGATCCGGTATTTCATGCGACCCTTCGTTTCCAAATTTTAGTCAGGTAAAAAAGTGTTCCCGCCACCCCAATCCACAATAAAAATCCCAAAATCAAGTAGTAGATATTTTGCCGACTGGGATTTAGGAGCACCTGAAGCATCGAATCTCCGAGAACGCCTTTGACCAACAAAAAGGGAATAAAAGCCAGAAACGATCCTAAGAGAAAATCACCAAAACGAATGGACGAAATGCCGGCCGCCAAATTTACCAAACTGAACGGCGCGATGGGAACCAATCTAATTAAGATTACGCCCAACACCCCTGATTTCTGCAGATGATGATCTATGCTTTGGACTTTACCGCCGAGCAAATTGCGAAGCCCCTTAGAACCCACCCAATTTCCAATTCCGAACATAACCGCCGCGCTCAACAATGATCCGATCAATCCATACACGGGGCCCCGGATCGGACCAAAAACACCGGCCACCAACAGGGACAACAAAGTCACCGGAAAAAATATAAAGCCGCCGACCACATAGGCTAAACAAACCAAAGGCAAAGCCCAATCCGAAGCTCGTGATCGCTCTAAAAATAACTGGATATCGTTTTGACCGATTCCCTGAATGCTCTCTTTCATAAAATACCAAAACAGGGACAAGGAAATAAAAACCGCAAGTCCAAAAAGCAACCGATGACCCTTGGGATTTCGCCAGGGTCGCGCAAGATTAATCAATGGCACTTTTGGGTCGGCAATTCTTTGAGCTATTTTTTTAAAATACCTTTGGGTGAACTGCGAGTCATTAATTTCCCGCAAATGATAAGCGTGGGGACGGATCGGTTCTAGCAATTCCGAAAGCTCTCGCCCCTGGGCCAGAAACTGGGCTACTTCTTGGGGGTTTCTTCCGCAGTGCTCGCCCAAAAGATCGTTTCGGGTCTGCGCGATGAAGCTTTGGCCCGCTGTATCGTCGCTTTGAAAAATCACATCACATTCGGTGTCCAGGGCCATCGAACGATTGTTCAGATTGGACGAGGCCACCACTAAATGGTGATCGTCGACAATAAACACTTTAGAGTGAATCCGTTTGTAATTATCCTTTCCAAAGCGGTCAGTCATGCCGGTGCAAACAAATAAAAAACGCGAATTCGAAATCCCTTGGGTCAAATCGCTCCGAAACTGGATGCGTTCGGCCCACAAACCCTCTTGCTCCAGAAAACCCTGCGGATCGTAAGAGCTAATCAGAATAATTCGAAGACCCGATTTTTCTTTAAGCCGTTGATTTAGGGCCCGGGCAATTTCTAAACAAGTTAGAAATTGGTTCTCGATGTAAATAAATTCCTGCGCATTTTGTATTATGGCCAAATACATACTTTGGACTTCTTGGATTTTGGGCTCGTCTTTAAACTCGGGCAAAGTGCGGGCCACGGCACAAAGAATGTCTCGCGCTTGAGGCGGAAAGTCTGAAGGCCAGCAAGCTACCGGCGAGCCCAGTTTTTCTGTCTTATCTTCTGAGTTGGTTTCTTCCTTTGTTTCTGGTGCAGGCCAAGCTTCGTAACCGGAGACTCGGCTCCAACGCCACCGCACGATCTGCGAAAAGACCTGCGTGATCGGGCCATCCATGACAACTTGAACGTCGTGGTAGGGGCGGTAAGGCCCTCGAAAGTCCGTCCGCAATATGTCTTCGGGATCGTGATGGCGTTCATCCCAACGTTCGCGGGCGATGTCCATTCCGCCCGTAAAAACCAACTCGTCATCAATTAAAATTATTTTTTGATGATGACTGCCGCCCAGGGGGATCATGTTATCAACAAATATCGAAACATTGGCGGGCGTGTTCAAAGTCCAGGCGCCTTCGGGCATAAGTTCCCGGTCGTAAGGAAAAGCAACCGAGGCATCCCAGCGAACCAAATAAACTTGTAGGGCAGGATTCTCTTTGGCTTTGTTCGCCAGCAGGTCGACAATTTTTGAGGGAATTTTGCTCTCGCGCTCTTCGGAACCTCGCAACAAGTGGGTGCCGCTATCGATCTCCCAACCCAAAATAAAAATACTGGTCTTGGCTTTTGAAATAGAATCTTGAAGGGCCCGGTAGAAATTGGCGCAGTCGATCAGAACCGACACGTGGTGAGCTTGCGCCTGCCTGTAGCAATTTTCCCCCGGCTTAAACAGTGCGGATCGCTTTTGGATAGCTGGCTCCTGGTTAAAGTGCTTGTCGCCCCCAAGCCCCGTTTAAG
>JAYUPS010000129.1:0-4099 GCA_043759945.1 Bdellovibrio sp. | reverse complement strand
CGATAATAAAAGGGGCCGCCGGCAATTGGCTAAGTACCGAGTAGATGGCGCTCTCGGTTCCGTTATCTTTCATCGCGGCGGCAATATCAACGGCGCCTGACATTTGTAAATGCAAAGCGGTCCCACTGAAAATACTCATCCAAAGAACCGCAAAAAGAGAGGGGATAATCCAATTAATGACCAGAAAAGCTCGCACCGTGTAGCCGTAAGAGATTCCGCCCAAAAATAAAGCGGTGATGGGGGCCCAGGCGAGCCAATTGGCCCAGTAGAAAATACTCCAATTGTTGGGCCAGGGATCTTGGGTTTGGCTGGTCAAAAATAAACTACGGTCAAAAAATGTCGCGACGTAGTCGATTAAACCTCGTGCGCCGGCACTTAAAATTTCTTGGGTCGGACCAAAAGCAAAAACAAAAAGAGCTAAAAAAATAAAAATGCGCGCGTTCCAGGAAGAGAGGACTCGGATCCCCCGCATAAGCCCCGTGACGGCAGAAAGACAAAAAGTCACAACGATGAGCCCAATGACCAAACCTAAAGAAGCCGCATTTGTGGGTACAGGAAAATAATGATTTATCCCCCCCAAAATCGTAAGCGCTCCGGCTCCCAGGCTTGCGGCCATGCCCAATACCAAGGCTAGTAAACAAATGGCGTCCACCCAACGGCTAAAATTTGCCGCCGGCTCTTTTCTGAAAAAAGGAAAAAACAAAGAGGAAAGACTAAAGGGAAGTTTACGATTGTGAAAGGCCAAGGCAAACAAAAGAGCCGGTACACAATAGATGGCATAAGGGGTCAGGCTCCAATGCAAAAAAACCGTCGACAAAGCAAACCTGGCTGCATCATTGCTGTTGGGTGCGATGCCTAAGGAATTTGGCGGACCCATTAAATGATAAATCGGTTCTGCCGTTCCCCAAAACAAAAGACCCGTCGCAATCGTCGTGCACAGGGTGATGGAGAACCAATCCCACAGACCAAGTCGGGGTTGCGCTTTAGCGCCACCAATTTTGATAGCGCCGAACGGGGAACAAAAGATGGCTCCGATTAATAAAACAAAAAATAATGTGGATCCAGCGTAAAGCCAGTCAAAATGAACCAGAATCCAGGTGTTCAAGTCGGTGGCAACTTTCAAAAATTCCTGGCGATCATAAAAACTAAAAAGCACCGCCATCAATAAAATCAAAAACGGTGGTCCAAACACCCAACCTCGGAGCGGTTTTTTCAAATTGCCACCCAAACAGATTTTGCTTTGGTGTAAGCATCCATCGAGGAAAGGCCCATCTCTTTCCCCCACCCGCTTTGCCGGAATCCGCCAAAGGGCGAGGAAAAATCGTAGCAGCCGTAGCGATTGATGAAAATCATTCCGGCATCAATTTGTTCGGCCATGCGGTGGGCGCGGGAAATATCTTTGGTCCAAATTCCAGCTGCCAAACCAAAATCAGAAGCGTTCGCCAGCGATATAGCTTCGGCTTCGGTTTGGAATTTAGCGATGCAAAGAACCGGGCCAAAAATTTCTTCTTGCCAGATTCGGTGAGTGGGTTTGACGTCGGTAAAAATGGTGGGTCTAATAAAGAGACCGTTTTTATTTTCGGGCAAATCACAGGCACGACCCCCGGCCACCAGCCGAGCCCCCTCTTGCACTCCGATTTGGATGTAATTCAGAATTTTATCGTACTGGGCTTGATTATTTTGGGCGCCCTGCTGGGCCGTTTCGCTAAAGCTATCGCCGCACTTATAGGCTTCCGCTTGCGCCACCAAAGTTTTAACCACCTGATCGTAAATTCCAGCCTGTATAATAAAACGTGTGGGCTCCGAGCACTTTTCGCCTTTCTGAGAAAAAATCAGGTGAAACGAGCGCGCAATTGCTTTTTCCAAATCCGCGGTGTCGTCAAAAATTATGTTCGGTGACTTGCCACCAAGTTCTAGGGACAGCGACTTTAAATTACTTTGCCCACTGGCTTGGACAATTTTTTTACCGACCCCGGTGCTTCCGGTGAAGCTGACTTTGTGGACCCCCGGGTGCCGTGCAATTAGATCCCCGGTTGTACCATCACCGAGCACCAAATTGATTAAACCCTTGGGGAGTGAGACCTCTTGGGTCACAAGCTCAAACCAACGCAAGATCGAAAGCGGCGTATGCTCTGACGGTTTTACAATCACGGCGTTTCCGGCAGCCAAAGCCGGAGCGATTTTCCACATCGCTAATAACAATGGAAAATTCCAAGGTGTTATCAGTCCACAGACCCCCAGGGGCTCTTTGCGCGTGTAATTTAAATACCCGGCGTCAACCGGGAAGGTCTCGCCATGATGTTTGTCAGTCCATCCCGCATAGTAATCAAAAATATCGGCGCAGTCCGGAAGATCGTCATTGAGAGCTTCGGAAAAAAGCTTTCCGTTGTTTAAGGCTTCGAGGGTGGCCAGCTCGTGGATGTGTTTGCGGGCGACCTCGCCGATGGACCTTAAAATTCGGGCTTTTTCACGGGCCGGCAAATTTCGAAAATGTCCTTGATCAAAACATTCTTGCGCAGCTCGAGCTGCCGCATTGACCTGTTCATTTCCGGCCTTGGGAACTTCGGCCAAAACTTCACGGTTGCAGGGGTTGATGGGTTTTAAAACTTCCGTGCTTTTAAAATTCCAGACCCCTCCGATGTAGTGCCCTTTGGGTTTTGCGAGCCACTGTTTTACTTCCGGTAATTTTGCCTTTTTTAGATCTTCATTCATGGCGCGTCCCCAGGCTTATATTTTTTAAAGCGAATTGGTTCCATATTTTTAGACCCTTAATTAAAATTTCTAAAGACTCATAAATTGCAAATCCGGCCGAGGTTTCAAAGACATTCAAATTCAGCTCGGCGTGTTCCAGCGCAGCTTGCGCGGTTCGCGATCGCCCCAAGACTAAAAATCCGGCCTGAATCAAGGTTTCGGGGATTGTGGGATTATTTTTCTCCGAAAAAAAAGTGGATCCCGGGATGACTTTAGCTAAAACGATTTCATTTAAACCCTGCTGGGGTCCCGAGGCCAAGAGCCGCAAATCTTTATTAATTTTAATTAGACCCTGCGCCAGTAGCGAAAGTGAATGGCTTAATTCGCCAAGATCGTCGGCATTTTGAGCGGCATCGTAAAAGCTTCCCCGTGGTTTTAGAGCAAGGCCCGTGTGGTTGGCCAAAGCCGGGATGATCTGTTGACGGTAACTTTCAGAGGCTCCGTCCCCCGACCCGATCACCGTTCCCCCGAGCCAAATTTGAAGCAGGTCTTTTTGTTGAGTTTCGAGTTTTTCTTTACGCCGCTCCGTAAATTCGGCGAAGCCCTCGAACAAAGTTCCCAGGGTCGTGGGCATTGCGTCTTGCAGACAAGTTCGGGCCATGAGCGGAGTTTCTGCAAACTGCCTTTGCAGGCTCCGCAAAGATTGAACACTTTGATTCATGACTTGAACCAATTCCTGGCAGAGTCCGAACAAACTGAGGCGAACAGCCGTGGCTAAAACATCTGCGGTCGATTGATTGCAATTTACGAGATTTTTTGAATTTGTTTGGGCTTCGCCGGCTAATGCTTCGCCCGCCAGAAGCTCGTTAATATAAGAATGAAGTAAAATTCCGCCGCCCCCGCTGTAAGGGTCGACTTTGTAACCAGGCCAATCCGTTAGCGCCAAAAATTTTTTACAAGCCGCTTGAATTCTTAGACCTTCGGCTTCGGGAATATCTTTGTTACGGGTATTTACAAATGCTGCGACGTATTTGATTTCTAAGAGAGCCTGGACGAAACGCGGATAATCTTTGGCTTCGGTCATGGAAATACGATGGGAATTCAAGCCTCACGCCCGTAGCGCATTTTTCGCAGAAATGGCTTACTGGTTACGCCAGCGCGGTCGGCGTAACCGAGCAAAGCCATGATCCGCACTTGATCGCCTGCAATTGGGGTGACCCGGTGAATGGTGTAACGGCCCTCAAAAAGTACCAAAGATCCGGGCGGAGTGTTTAAAACTTTCACCTGGGACCGGTCTCCCTGAAGGAGTTTTTTAACTTGGTCGAAGTTTTCGTTTTCTGCCGAACGGATATTGTAAGCGTACTCGTACTTTCCACCAGCCCTGCAGTCTTGAACGGGAATCGAGACC
>JAYUPS010000128.1:0-11052 GCA_043759945.1 Bdellovibrio sp. | reverse complement strand
GCACGACGGGTTGCAATCTTCGTTGTACTTACTGTGATACTAAATATTCGTATTTTGAGGGTCAGTTTTTGACCCAAGAGAGCATTGTTTCCGAGATTTCTAAACATCCTGCCAAACATGTCTGTGTTACGGGTGGAGAGCCTTTACTCCAAAACGAAATTTTACCATTGATGACCCGACTGTGTGATGCCGGATACACTGTGTCGCTCGAAACCAGCGGTTCAAAGTCAATTGCCCAAGTCGATCCCAGGGTGTTGGTTGTCCTTGACGTAAAAACGCCGGACAGCGGTGCGGGTGATTCTTTTCTCCAGGAGAACTTCAAAGCTCGTACAGGATTTTTGGAATACAAGTTTGTGATCAGTTCGCAAAAGGACTTCGACTGGGCAGAAAAATTCTGTCGTCAACATGAATTATTCGAAAACCAGCGGGTTTTATACAGTCCATCATTCGAAACGATTTCACCGCAGTGGCTTGCAGAAAATATTTTGCAGAAAAAATCACCTGCACGCTTGCAATTACAGCTTCATAAATATATCTGGTCTCCTGACTTACGTGGAGTCTAATCAGAATTGAAATTGTGGGAGAAACATGACGCCGAATTTGAACAGCAGCATTGGCACCAGCACGACGACCAACCCTAGCAACACTCCAAGCATCGGACAGAGCAACACTGACCAGCTTTTTGTTGCTAACTTGAACGCCGTTAGCCTCGAAAAACTTGTTAAGAGCAAATTGGAAGTTCTTTTTCAACAACAGCGCGAAGCTGATGTCGAATTGAATGGCCTTTACAATATCGTTATGGAGCAAGTCGAAAAGCCACTTTTGGAAATCGCGCTCCGTGCCTACAATGGCAACCAAGTTAAAACCGCACAAATGCTTGGCATCAACCGCAACACCCTGAAGAAAAAAATCGACATTTACAAAATTCGAGTTAAAAAGGGTCTTCAGCAGTAATTCTTGCCGAGGGGGTTTTGAATGGCTGGTCGAATACCGCCACAAAACCTGGAGGCCGAACAGTCCATACTGGGCGGCTTAATGCTCGACGTTCAATCTTGGGATAACGTCGGGGATTTACTTAGGGCAGAAGATTTTTACAAGCCGGGACACCAAGCTTTGTTCAGTGCGATCAAAAGCTTGATCCATAAGAACCAGCCGGTCGATTTAATTACCGTGAACAATTACCTGACCAGTGAAAACTTGCTCGCCTCTGTGGGCGGTCCTGAGTATTTAATTGATCTCGTTAGTAAAACTGTCAGCACCGCCAATATCACCAGCCATGCCAAAATCGTTCACGACAAGGCCTTGTTGCGACGATCGATACACATCGCTTCTGAAGTCATGGACGAGGCTTTTGCCGAAGATTTTACGAGCGTTGACGAGTTTTTAGATCGCTCGGAAGCGAAGTTTTTCCAACTCGGCGACGTTCGCCAAGTCGATGGACTTGTGGGACCGATGGATCTTGTTAAAAAAAGCATGATGCGCATCGAAGAGCTTTATCAGAAGAAAGCCGACGTTACCGGAATCGCAACGGGCTTCACCCATCTCGATAAGATGACTTCTGGATTGCAACCGGGTGAACTCATCATCTTGGCCGCCAGGCCGTCCATGGGGAAAACAGCGCTTTCGTTGAATATTGCCCAGCACATCGCTTTGCGAGAGAAAAAAACAGTCGCTTACTTCTCGCTCGAGATGTCGCGCGAAGCCGTTATGATGCGACTTTTAAGTTCCGAAGCCGCGGTAAATATGAAGGCGATTCGTTCTGGTCGTGTCACCGATACCGCTTGGCCGAAATTGATCGAAGCGGCAGGCCTGATGAGCGAGGCACCCATATTTATCGATGAGTCCTCTTCTTTGAGCCCCTTTGAAATTAGATCCCGTTGCAGGCGTTTAAAGGCCCAGCACGGCCTTGATGTCATTATGATCGATTACCTTCAAATGATGAAGCTCAAGGAAAAAACCGAAAGCCGAGAGCGTGAAGTCTCAGAAATTTCTCGAACACTCAAGGGCCTGGCCAAAGAATTGAACATTCCTATTATTGCTCTAGCCCAGCTCAATCGAGGTGTCGAAGGTCGTACCGAAAAGCGCCCGATGCTTTCCGATCTTCGAGAGTCTGGTTCGATCGAGCAAGATGCCGATATAATCATGATGCTTTTTCGAGAAGACTATTACGACAAGGAAGATCCAGACAAACAGGGCAATGCCGAAATCATTATTGGAAAACAGCGTAACGGTCCTACGGGCACGGTGAAGCTGAAATTTGAAGCCGACTATGCTCGCTTTAGAGATGCCGATCCGGAGCCAATGTCACCCGGTCCTAATCGGTTTGCGCCCCAGGGCCCAAATAACAACGGACCCAAGCAAGGGTCCGTTAGTAGCAAACCTAGAAATA
This sequence comes from Bdellovibrio sp., assembly GCA_043759945.1. GTDB lineage: Bacteria > Bdellovibrionota > Bdellovibrionia > Bdellovibrionales > Bdellovibrionaceae > JAYUPS01. The sequence continues at coordinate 8,663 of JAYUPS010000128.1, read as the reverse complement.
TGGCGCCCAACGCTTAGTTATTTTACGCAACCACTTTGCGGAACAACCGATATGTCATCGATTTTAATGACAGCTTGTTGAGAAGTAATATTCGTGAATTGACCTTTTCCAAGATCAGACATTGATTTCAATCGAGCGATCTCGGTCTGCTTGTTATCCTGACCAAAATAAAGCGAATTCAAAGTGATGCGTGTCGGAGCGCGATCAAGCAAAGTTTTCTCGGCCTCAAGAATCTGAGAGTCGTTTGAATCCGTCGGCTGCCCATCAGACATAAACATAGTTACGTAAACTGGAGCATCGGCCGAATTAAACTCGGGATCCAAACGAATTGCGTCTTCGGCCTTACGAAGAGCTGCCAAGTAGGGCGTGTTTCCAGTGCCTGCTTCTGCTTTAAAGACATCCAAAGCCGCTTGTGCAGCGGCAGCATCTGCAAAGACAGGGTCGTTCACGTTCCCGTTTTTGTTAATCAGAGCGCGAGCTGTTGTTCCGTTAAATAAAATGATCTGCCAGCTGAAATTAGCTTTTCCTGAGTATCTTGAAAGTAAGTCCTGAATCGAGGCTTGCCGAAATTTATTGGGATCCGTTTGTAGAGTTGAACCCGAGTTATCGACTATTAATACGATCCTCAGTTTTTTAGTGATGGTTTCAAACGTCGTCTTGTTACAGACCGCCAAAAGATCCGCCGTTAGGGGATCGTTGGGGTCATATCCTCCACCCAGGCGGTTCGAAGCTGCGTCGCCGGCGCCCGCCGAGAAGTTAGACTGAGCGCAGTTTTGAAAGCTGACCGTGAGGGCCATCAATCCTGCTGCGATGAAAAGTTTAGTAGGTAACATCATTTTTATCCCCTCAGTCTCTGTCTAAAAACAATTATGATGAACAGTAGTTTTGCAGGGGCCGTGCCGGCTTACCACGACTCTGTTCGCAGCTGGAGGGATGGTGCTGGATAGCTTCTTTACCACTGCCGGATCTTACTGGGGTGGTTTTGGAGCAAACTGGTACAAATACAGAGGTTTTGCTTCAGCCTGAGACGTTTTTCATTTCCAATTGAGACGCTTTTTTTGATGTCAAAAAGTCAGACGATACAAGCAGTTCGACATTTCATTTTGAGACAAACAAGCGACGAAATGCTTTCTTGAAACTAGCAAAGAATCCCGGCGAAATCGCAGGTCCGGCGGGTTTTTTTGGTGGCCACGGAAACTGAGCCATGGAAGACGCGGCAGACTCAAAGCTCGGATTCTTCAAAATGAAATCGGAGATGGCTTGATCATACTCGGGCTTCTGATCCCAATAGTGGTGAATAACGGAATCGGCCGCAATTACTTTCGTTTCACGGTTCAGGTAATAAGAAACTGCCAATTGCTCCATGACGTGTTTTTGGTACTTCGAATAAAGCGCATCGGTCAGATCAATCATTGGTTGAAAGAGTTTTGAATTGCCTGCCGAAACGCCGATAACACCGGCGTTCCACATTTCAGTTTCTGGGCCAATCTTTATGGTTTCACTTTTTGTTACGAAGGACTTTCCCTTAACGAACTTTGCAATTTTTCGGGTCAAAAGATCTAAGCCCTCGCGGAGACTTGATTCCCGAAGGTGCATCAAGCTGGTCTCGTTCGATATTGAGCTAAAAAGAGTATGGGGCTTTGACTTAAAAAACGTGTCGCCGTCCAGATAAACGAGAGCTTCAGATCCTGTCGTCCCGTAGACCAGGCTCGCTCGTTTTAAAATCTCTAGCTTTACTCGGTGAACAAATTGAATTTCTCCACGCCACTCTTGCAGCTCACCTTCGGTAAAATGTTGAATCAATATTTTCGGGGCCCCTTGGAAAAATTCGACAAGGTCTGCTTTTCGATCGGTGTAAATTTCAACCGTCAACGGCAGTCCCTCGGGGTAAAAGCTTTTCAACGACGCCACAGAGAATAGAACTTGTTGAACAATGTCGCTTCGTCCGTAAGCTTGGTAGACGAGCTTCATTTTTGATGAACTTTTTGATGCCAGCTCTCGGCGTTAGCAATTATCGTATTGATGTCAGAAACTTTAGGCTCCCATCCCAATTCTCGCCGCGCCTTTTCTCCCGAGGCAACCAAGGCCGGAGGGTCTCCGGGACGGCGAGCGCCCAGCCTGTAGCGCACTTTGCGACCCGTTACTTTTTCAGTTGTGTTGATGATTTCTAAATTTGAAACCCCCGAGCCGGTTCCTAAATTGTAGGCCCGCATTTCATTTGATTTTTCGGTATTCATTTTCTCGAAAGCCAGAATATGAGCGTCGGCCAAGTCATTCACGTGGATGTAATCGCGCACACAAGTTCCATCCGTCGTTGGGTAGTCCTGACCAAAAAGAGTGAGCTCTTTCCCGTTATCTGAAGCCGCAATCGCCAGCGGAATGAGATGCGTCTCGGGGTCGTGGCTTTCGCCAATACGAAGCTCAGGATCTGATCCTGCCGCATTAAAATATCGAAGCGCCGCCGTTTGAATGCCGTAAGCGCGCGTCGTCTCTTTTAAGATTCGCTCCACCATCAGTTTTGAGTCCCCATAGGGATTAACCGGATTTTGTGGAAATCCTTCATCAATAGGGGTGCTTGATGGCACCCCGTAAGTCGCACAAGTGCTTGAAAAAACAAATTTTTGAATCCCAAACTTTTTAACGGCCGCCAAAAGCGAAATCGTACCGGCGACATTGTTATGATAATATTTAAGCGGGTTTTCGACAGACTCTCCCACATAGGCCGAAGCCGCAAAGTGAAATATCCCTTGGATATTATGAGCCATAAAAACTTTTTCCAACCCTGCGGCATCAAAGATGTCCGTTTGATAAAAAGGGCCCCACTGGATTGATTGTTTGTGGCCCGTCGACAAATTGTCAACGACGATAGGGTTGAATCCTTTTTCGGCAAGTCTCAGGCATGTATGACTTCCGATATATCCTGCGCCGCCAACGACTAAAATATCTTTTTTCATTTAGCCAGCTCCGTCTCAATCCATTTTTTCATTTCGGCCAAACCCGTTTCAAGTGGAATTTTCGGCTCCCAGCCTTCAAGCAACTCTTTTGCTTTTGAAAGATCCGGACAGCGCTGACGGGGATCGTCCTGGGGCAAAGGTTTTTTTAAGATTTTTAGTGTTTGGGTTGGAAACAAACTTTGCGTCGCTTGCACCAGTTCGTTGATGGTGAACTCGCGGTCGTTACCAATATTTATCGGCTTTGCTCGCTCTAGTTTTGCGTAGCGATAAATTGCTTCACAAAGATCTGAAACAAAGCAAAAACTTCGAGTCTGCTCTCCCGATCCATAAACCGTCAGCGCTTCTCCGCGAGCCGCTTGCTGGAGAAAGTTAATAACGACGCGGCCATCGTTCAGATTCATGCGCGGCCCATAGGTGTTAAAAATCCGCACACAACCATGCCGAGTCTTATGAACTTGATTCCACGAGTAAATAAGTGCTTCTCCGAAGCGTTTGGACTCGTCATAACAGGAGCGGGGGCCAAAGGTATTCACGTTCCCCCAATACTCTTCGGTTTGGGGATGTTGATTCGGATCTCCGTAAATTTCACTGGTCGAAGAAAAGGTTAAATGGGCCTTCCGTTCGGTCGCAAATTCCAAGGCTCTTGAAAGCCCGACCGAATTTACCCACATCGTCTCCAAGGGGGCGTCTTGATAATGCGGGGGCGAGGCCAGTGATGCTAAATGGAAGACGTGATCGATCGAGTGGCTAAACTCTGGAGGTATTTGGGAAACCCAGCTCTTCCAGTCTTGGCAGACATCGACTTTTACGAAATGGATTTGGCTGCGAAAAGAGTTGAGGTTCTTTTCCTGCCCGCTAGCCAGGTTGTCCACAATAGTGACGCGGGTGCCCTGATTCACCAGTTTCTCAGCCAGGTGAGATCCGACAAAACCGGCACCGCCTGTAATCAGAACAGCCTTCATAGTCTGGAAATCTCTCACACAAAACTCAGGACGTCAGTCGAGAAAACGTCCCTACCGGTAGGCTTCCCGCTAACCTCTTGGTTGAATGAAAGCGTCGACAAAATATAAGGGGAAAGCAGCCATGGACGGAAACTTTCTTGAAAAGATGATTTACATGACTGGTTTGCCAGAAGATCAAGTTTCGACTTGGATCCATAAAGAGATGCTGGCTCGTGGTAAGAACGTGGCCTCGTTAAATGAAGAGACTTTGCGAGAACTCCTGGCCGATATGATCCAGGAACTCATTCTGGCAAACTAAGCGCGTTCAACAACCAACTGGATTGTAGCCTCTTGACCTTCACCCATTCTGATTGCGGCTTTGTGGTTACCAAGGATTTTAATAGGCTCTTCCAGGTGAATATCGCGACGATCCACTGAAAAACCTTTGCCTTCCAGTTGTTTCGAAATATCTGCGGTGGTGATTGATCCGAAAATTTTCTCGGTTTCGCCGGCAGCTACTTTAAAGCTCAAAGAAACACCATTGATCTTACCTAAAAGCGTTTGGCGTTCAGCGACGGCTTTCTTTTTATGAACATCCGCAACTCGCTTTAAATGGTTCCACTCAGAAACTTTGTTTTCTGTAGCTTCCATCGCCAATTTACGAGGCAAAAGGAAGTTGCGAGCAAAGCCCTCTTTCACTTTTACCAGGTCGCCGACTTTGCCGAGGTCTTTTACGTCTTTTTGCAAAATAACTTTCATTACCTGTCTCCGTTCAAACTTACTTCAAGATTGGTATCTTCAATTTAACTTTGTTTCAAATTTCGTCTGCTGAGTCTTAGCCTTAATTCGAGCCAATAGTCAGCAAGGCCGACAAGACTTAGCAAAAAAAACAGCTGTCCTACAATCAAAATATAGAAAATGCTCTTCATAAGCGGTCCCACTCTAAAAATCAGAAGCGCTGTCTCGGTGATTGCAAGTCCCTGGAAAAAGTAAAGACCCACCATAAAGTGCAAGATATTGAGAGAAAGTGAGTTAGTCAGGATTGCCGTCTTGGGATCTCCGACCTTTAGGAAGCTAAAAGCCAGGGAAAACAAGAAAACCCAGATGAATCCGTTGGGAATCGTGAAATCCAACAGCCGCGGGGTTCCCACGATCCTTTCAAACCGAACTCCAAAAAATGCTGCTATGCGTTTATCAAAGATCAGAGCGGATCCTAAGCCCATCAAAAATAAAATTGCAAGAATCGAGGGCAATTGGCTTAAGAGAGACTCCGTCGTAATCCCCATCGTCTCAAACCACGCTTTTTGATCCGTATTTGAGTTCATTGATTGAACGAGCGTTTCCAAGTTTCGCTGCAAAGAATCTTCAAATTCACGCCCGGTTACCGCTTGAATGACCTTAGGACCCTGCCAGGTTGTAAGCGTTGCCGCCAAAATAGAAAGAAGTCCGTAATAGAATGTACCGCGTCCTTGGTCTTCGTAATGAGCAAAGATTCCGATCATTATCCAATGAGAAAAAACCAGTAGTCCGACCAGGGAGCCGCCGCTGATCACAAGCGGAACAAAAATCATTAGGCCCGAAATCCAAAAAAGTTTTGGACCGTAGAAATTTCGGATAACTCTAAGAATGGGCGCCCCTATGAAGGGTATGAACAGACAGGCCAGAAAGCTGGTTCCCAGAAGGGCCCAAAACTTTCTGTCGATCAATTTTTTTTTCATTACATGCGATCGCCGCGGTCTCCGCCACGATCATTGCGATCTCCACGTTCAGGGCGATCTCCGCGATCGGGACGATCCCCTCGTTCTCCTCGATCATACCCGCCACCCATCGCTGCCATAGCTGCGCGTTTGGCTTGCATCTTAGCTTCTCGTTCTTTTTCGCGTTGAGCAGTTTCCATCAAACCTTTTTTGAATGCTTCCATATGCTTCACCAAAGAAACACGGACATCGAGTTTGGTGTGCATAAAACGGAGTACTTTATCGTTGATGCGCATCGTCCGCTCAAGCTCTGGGATAGCTGCAGGACGTGATTCAAAAGTGGCGTGGAAATATTGGCCCTTTTTGGTTTTGCCAATTGGATTTGCGAGATTACGTTTTCCCCAAGTATCCAAAGAATTAAATTTTCCTTGGAAGGACTCGATGATGCCTTTGTTTTTTTTGAAAAATTCTTTTTGGTCATCGGCAGAAGCATCTGGATGCATTATAACGATGACTTCGTAGGGATTTAAGATTTCGGTCGATTTTGGAGATACGTCTGCGCTCATGGCTTTTCCTTCTGGTCAAAGTTTTGGTCATTGGCTGATGGGGTCTTCCCACCAACAATTTTGCTTTCAAAGCGAGTAACATGGCCTCGACCTAAGCTCAAGAGATACAATCACAGTGAAAAGAGCCTGGAATAACCTGCAAAAAATGTATAAACTATTGAAATCATGGAATTTTATTTCGAGGTCATTGATGGCCCCCATCGCGGCGAAGTCTTTAAAGCAACCGAGGGCACCGAAATCGGGCGCGCACGCGGGGAGATTACTTTAAGTAAAGATCCAAAAATCTCCTCGCTTCACGCCCGCGTGATGAAAAATTCCCAAGGACGTCTGTATTTGGTCGATCAAGATTCGGCCAACGGAATTAAGTTCCAAGGGCGCCGGGTTCGAAAACTTTTACTGGAGCCTTATGTAGAGTTTTCTTTGGGTCGAACCAGTTTTAAAGTTTTACTTGAAGCCAAGGTCACCAAGGGTCCGCCCGAACCGGTCAAAGAAAGTTGGCTTGATATTTTAAAACGCGAACTAGGATCCGTGAATCCCTCGGTGGGAATAGCGGCTCATTTTGGAGTTTTTGAACCGGCGGTCGAGCTGACTTTTGCCGAGGGCGTGCAAGCCGAAACACGGATTATTTTATCTTATGGTCCGCGCGAGTTCGGTTCGGACACATTGGATGTCGAGCTGGAAGAGAATGTTGCTCCTCCGATTGCTTTTTTTATTAAGCCCGCTCCGGGGGGAGCCATTTTTCAAACAGAATATCCTAAGCTTGTGACCGTTAATGGCGAGCCCCAACGAGAAAAGTTTCTCACGCACGGAGATCAGATTCGGCTCGGACAAACTTTGATTCACGTTGGGTTTAAAGTATGAGCCTGATCTCAAAATCTCGTGGCACATTTGAAACCTATGATGGCACTCGTCTCTATTACGAAGTTCGGGGTCAGGGCGAACCGGTTGTTTGGGTTTACGGCATTGCTTGTTTGATTAATCATTTTCATCATCAGGTTACTGACTTTGCCAAAGACCACCAATCCATAATTTTTGATCTGCGGGGGCACAATCGCAGTGAGACTCCGAAAGATTTGTCACACATGACGGTTCAAGACATGGCGCGGGATCTGGTTTCACTTTTAGATCACCTGAAAATTGAAAAGGCTCATTTCGTGGGTCATAGCTTTGGAGTTCCAATTTTAATTAATTTTTCTGAGTTGGCTCCGGACCGGGCGCTTTCTTTTACTTTTATTAACGGGTTCGCAAAAAATCCGATTCAAGGGATGTTTGGTTTAGATCTTGCCGAAAAACTTTTTCAGCTCGGCAAAGGCGCCCACGCTCTGGTTCCCGAAATATGGAATCCTCTGTGGAAAAAAGTTACTACGAATCCGTTAACGATGGCGGTTTCAGGGATACTGGGTGGTTTTAATCTGATGAAGACCGAGTGGAAAGACATCGAGATTTACTCCCGTGCCGTTTCAGAAATGTCGCTGAAAATGTTTATTCCACTCTTCGAAGATATGATGTCCTTCAACGGCGAAGACAAGGCCGCGAAAATCAAAACCCCGACGCTGGTTTTGGCGGGCGACAAAGATTTTGTTACCCCGCTGTCGTTTCAAAAAGAACTTCACCAGTTTATTCGGGGAAGTCGCTACATCGTTGTTGAAAATGGGTCCCATTGCACCCAACTGGATTTTCCCGCACTGGTGAATTCAAAAATTCGCCAGCACATTAAACGGTCAATCAATTAGCAACGTCGTCTTCGCTTGCGGGCTCAGTCGGCGCAATTTCCATCGCTTTGATTTTTAGCACTTTTGGTTTGCCTTTGCGATCGACCTTTATGGTGCCGCCTTTGCTGATGACCTCGTCGATATCGTAGAGCCGTGAATTTTCGTCGGCCGGTTTGCCATTTATTTCCCGGACAACATCGCCGGATTTAAATCCCGATTTTTCGTAAATGCTGTTTTTATCCACCGTCGTGAACCGCAGTTTCCCCGGTGTATTTTTAACGGAGATTACAGGCCCTTGAGCGGTTGCGCTCAAGGGTAAAGTTCCTAACAACATGACGAATACTATTTCTTTCATCGGTAAGCCACGGCCGAAATATCAAAGCCATTTCGCTCCACCGAGTCGTCAGATTTCAAAACAATCTTTACATAATCGCCTTCCATCACCGGAGAATAGGAGCCGTCTTGTTTTCCAGACATCGTTCCTAAAACTTTGCCGTCTTTGTTCAAAAAAGTAACCAGGTCATAGCCGCTTTCGGTTTCGAATTTTTCGAAGAAAATGGACATTTGTTGCGCGCCGGGAGCACTAACCTCAAATTCATAGGTCTGTTTTGGCTTGTACGGATGGGGCGTTGACCCTTGTGCAGGTAATTGAGTCCATTTGGCCGGATCGTTGGGATCTTCGGGGGGGGGTTCTCCGGTTAAAGAAAAGTAGGCATTCAGAAGTCCGCCGGTTGAAACCTTATTTCTCATCGAGGCCAGGGGGCGAGCACCCTTTAGGATTTTTTCTTTAAGC
>JAYUPS010000127.1:0-11102 GCA_043759945.1 Bdellovibrio sp. | reverse complement strand
ATAAAACAAAGGGAGGTCGTAATGAACACCGGAACTAAACTAACTCGAGGCTCTATCGAAGTTCGCCGTGTTGTTGTTACCGGCATTGGCGCGGTTACTCCCCTGGGTAATTCCATGGAAGAGACCTGGGCTAATCTTCTGGAAGGCAAGTCGGGCATCGGTCCGATCACCAAGTTTGACACGACCGGATTCGACGTCACGTTTGCGGGCGAAGTGAAGAACTTTAATGCCGATCTATATATTCCAAAAAAAGAACAGAAGAAGATGGATGTTTTTATCCATTATGCGATGGCCGCAACAAAAATGGCCTTCGATCAGTCGAAGTTTCCAATGACTCCGGATCACCTTGAAAACGTCGGCACAATGATTGGCGTTGGCATTGGGGGACTTCCCGACATCGAAGAGCAAATTACCAAGTGCAACGAGAAAGGTCCGGGACGAATCTCTCCGTTTTTTATTCCGGCTGTTTTAACGAACATGGCTGCGGGTCAAGTCTCCATTCAATTTGGCCTTAAGGGTTTAAATTATTCAATTACCTCGGCCTGCGCAACGGGCGCTCATTCTTTGGGTGAAGCCTACAATGCCATCCGCTACGGTGCGCTCGATGCTTGCGTTGCCGGAGGAACCGAGGGCACCGTGTGTCCGATGGCCATCGGCGGCTTTTCCGCCATGCGCGCACTTTCTACTCGAAACGACAGTCCCCAAACCGCCAGTCGTCCGTTTGATGCCAATCGCGATGGATTTGTTTTAGGCGAGGGCTGCGCCGTTTTAATTTTAGAATCTTTGGAGCATGCGCTAAAACGCGATGCCCCAATCCTGTGTGAAATGATTGGCTACGGATCTTCCAGTGACGCTCATCATATGACAACTCCGGCTCCGGGTGGGGCTGGTGCGGCCCTTTCGATGAATCGGGCTCTTAAAGATGCAAAGATAAATCCCGAACAAGTGCAGTACATCAACGCCCATGCGACCTCGACCCCTGCGGGCGACGAGCTTGAAAACATGGCGATCAAAACCGTTTTTGGTGATCACGCAAAAAAATTGATGGTTGGCGGCACAAAAAGCATGACCGGTCACACTTTGGGCGCTGCCGGAGCCTTGGAGAGCGCCATCTGCGTAATGGCGCTGAAAGATCAAATCGTTCCTCCGACAATTAATTTGGAAACTCCGGGTCCGGGTTGTGATCTGGATTACATTCCTGGGAAAGCCCGCAAAGCAAAGTTGGATGTCGTTGTGAACAACTCATTTGGGTTTGGCGGAACCAATGCCACCACGGTGTTTGCGATCTATAGACCAACAGACAAGCCGACATGAGAAAAGTTTATCTGGCCTGTGATCACGGCGGATTCTCTTTAAAAGAAAAAATTAAATTTGAACTGATCATGAAGTCAAATGATTGGCGGATGGAAATCATAGATCTCGGCCCCTCGGACGGCGAAGCGGTGGACTATCCGGATTACGCAGATAGCGTCTGTAAGAAAATTCATGGCTTTCAATTGTTGCCGGGCACGGAACAAAGCTCAACTCCGCTTCCGATGGAAATGGGAATTCTTATTTGTGGATCCGGCCAGGGCATGGCGATGCGAGCAAACAAATATTCGCAAGTGCGCGCCGCTTTGGTGTGGAGTGAAGACTCAGCAAAACTATCACGGGAACATAACGACGCTAACGTGCTGTGCTTAGGCGGAAGGTTGCTAAATCACCAGCAAGCTCTTAAGTTTGTGGAAATCTTTTTGACAACAAAGTTTGCGGGCGACCGTCACACGCGTCGGGTGATGAAAGTGAGTGGTCCGCTCCCTCAATAACAGGATGGATCATGACTCATTCCAATTTAGTCAGTCTCGCCAAGCACGATCCCGAAGTTTTTAAAAGTATCACTCACGAAGCGGCCCGGCAAAAATCGGGACTGGAACTGATTGCCTCTGAAAATTACACATCCCGGGCCGTAATGGAAGCGCAAGGCAGCATCCTGACCAATAAATACGCCGAAGGGTATCCTGGTAAACGCTATTATGGCGGCTGCGAGTTCATCGATGAAATCGAGACTTTGGCAATCGATCGTGCGAAAAAATTATTCGGCTGCGCTTTTGCGAACGTGCAACCGCACTCCGGTTCGCAAGCCAACATGGCCGTTTATCTCGGAGTTCTGAAGGCCGGCGATTCGATTTTAGGACTGGATCTGTCCCACGGCGGACACCTGACCCATGGTTCACCTGTGAATTTCAGCGGTATCTTATTTCAAGCTCACTCTTACAAACTAGATCCCGCAACGGGTCTTTTGAATTACGATTTTATTCGCAACCAAGCACGCGAGTGCAAACCGAAACTTCTGATTGCGGGCTACAGCGCTTATCCGAGAATTTTAGATTTCGTGAAGTTTAAAGAAATTGCGACCGAGGTCGGAGCGACCTTGCTGGTCGACATGGCTCACTTTGCGGGCTTGGTAGCTGGGGGAGCTCATCCGAGTCCTTTCCCCTATGCGGATTTCGTCACTTCGACGACCCACAAAACCCTGCGGGGTCCGCGGGGTGGAATTATTTTGACGAACTCCGAAGAGCTCGGCAAAAAAATGAACTCAAAAATATTTCCCGGAATTCAGGGTGGACCTTTAGAGCATGTGATCGCGGGCAAAGCCGTTTCCTTTCTTGAAGCCTTAAAACCGGAATTTAAAATTTACGCCAAAAATGTCGTCGAAAATGCCAAAGCTCTGGCGGAGAGCTTGAAATCCGAGGGCGTTGAATTGGTTACCGGCGGCACGGACAATCATCTGATCCTGATCGACCTGTCTGATACTCCGGTCACGGGCAAGGTTGCGGAAAATGCCTTGGATCATGCCGGGATTACGGTGAACAAAAATACAGTACCGAATGAAAAGCGTTCTCCGTTTGTGACCAGCGGGATTCGCGTCGGAACTCCGGCGCTGACCACCCGAGGCATGGGCGTTTCGGAAATGAAAAAAATTGGAAAGTGGATTTCTGAGATTTTAAAATCTCCCGAAGACGCAGGCCTGCTTTCAAAAACAAAGTCCGAAGTCGCAGAGCTTTGTTCACACTTTCCGGTGCCTTCCGACCAGGTTTAAGTCCATTTTTGCTCGAAAATTATGCAATCAGAACTAAATACCCGGATTAGGTCTTGGCCAGGGGGGTGAGCGTTTGGTAACCTAATTCCTGTATGCTGAACTGCATTAAGTTGAGCCCCTGGCTGCTAGTATTGTGTGTTTTGTTCATCAGTGGGTGCTCCCACCACTCAACTAAAAAATCAACGGCGGCCACGGTTCTGCGGGACCCGAGCACAGTTGCAGAAACCGAAGAACATGTCAGCGTGATGCCTCGGGACGGAAAACTACCTGAGATTTCCAATGCTTCGGGCACCGTCGCCGCGGGATATTTTGATTGGCCAGTGTTTGAAGCCCGCATGACCCGAGGCTACTTTACCAAAGCTAAAAAACGCCGAGGTCGCCCTCACTGGGGTATCGATCTGGCCGCTAAAAAAGGGACCCCCATTTTGGCCGCCCACGATGGGATGGTCCTGTATGTCGGCCGCGAGTTTCGCGGTTTCGGTCGCTTGATTATGATCGAGGGTCGCAGTGGTTTTGCGACCCTGTACGCGCATCTTTCTCGGTCCCGCGTGCGGGTCGGTGAACGGGTCAAACAGGGTCAAACAATTGGGGATATGGGGAACACCGGCCGGTCCACTGGAGTTCATTTGCATTTTGAAATTCGACGTCGTTCTGGCCCCATTGATCCCTTGCAGTATCTTCCAGGTGGGGCCAAAATTGCGGGCATCCTTCGCTAAAAAGTTCCTTTGCTCAATACTTTGAAAAATCTATAAATCCTAGTTTCAAGTCCTTAAAACCAGGGCTCGAATCGCAACAGATCTTGTCAGCCAATCTTGAATTTTTATGTTATTTTAGGTAGAAAACGCACTGCATTAATGCTAAGTACCTGCTCTAGCCGATCCGCGAACACGAGTAATTTAGAGGGGAAACACATTGAGATTTGCTGCGCACACTGGGGTCAAAGTGACTAAATTTTTCAAGCCCAGTCAGAGCACGGCCTTTGCAATCTCGCCCCTCGTACTGACTAAAATATGAACTAAGTTTAACGAAAAAATATTTAGGCACAAGCCTACATTTACAACCACAAGGAGCCTTCAGTGAAATTGGAGAGAACAATCAGCTTCATCGCTTTGAGCATGACGCTTGCCCTATCAACTTCGGCAGTTGCCCAGAGCGAAACGACGGAGAAAGCAGCCACACCAGAAAGTGTTATTCAAAAGTCTGACTTAGTGCCATCGGATACCGGTCCAAAAGACATCGACGATGAGATTACGAATGCTCGTTTGCGGGCTACGACCGGTGCGAAAAAGAAATTGTCGATTGCCTCTTCGTTTAGCTACTCGGGTGCTGCAATCACGAACCCCCTTTCAACAGAGCGTCCTCAGCTCAATGACGGTTTGGCTTCGGCTGACCCCGCAAAGGCAAACGCGGATATTTCTTTGAAATACCGACTGACTGACAACGATCACCTGAACCTGGGCTTCGGCGTGGACTACACTCCCGAGTACACGGCTGACAAAGCAACAGGCCGAAAACAAACAAGCCGCACAAATGCAAGCTCACCTTCGTTGGTTTATAGCCGAGTGTTTAAAGCTGGTGGAATTCAAAACGTGCTTTCTGCCGGTGTAAGCAAGTACACCGCAAAAGAAGATCTAGACACGAACCTAAATTATCAGGCCTCAGTCTCTCACACGATGATGGCCCCCATTGGGTCTTCCAAGGCAGAGATTGGGATCTACACCTATTTCGCACAAGAGTTTTATTCTAAATTGGATGAAGGACAGGCCGAGAGAGGCAACGAAAAAAATACGACTTCACACCAAGTCGGGATCATGCCGATTTTTGAATACGCATTCAGTGACAAGGTTTCTTTCCGAACCGTTTCTCGTTGGTTAACATGGACGGTTATGAACAGCGACAAGGATCGTGGTTTTATTGCGGGTCAAACCCAATCCATGGGAATCGGCTACGCAGTGACCCGAGACGTTTATCTTTACCCAAACATGCAGTGGAAATGGTCAAGTTTAAATGCCAATCAGACGACGGTTGGTTTTTCGGCTAACATCAATCTGTAATTCGGGACCTGATCTAAGTTAGAAAACAAAAAGGGAACTCACTCCGAGTTCCCTTTTTTATTTTTCGGATGCTCTACTTTTTCTATTTCTTTTCGAAAGCCCCAAAGATGCCGCACCCGATTTGGCGCCCATTTGCAAAGGTATCCGAGGCTGTAATACTTCAGCGCCCGGCCAATCAGGAGCGCCAAGAAAATACTCAAAACAGAATGCCCGGCCATTGAAGCCAGTGCGATGGCGGGTTGCTGACTCAACGGAGAAGCAGCAATTAAGAATACGGCCCAAAGTCCGAGAGACGCCAGCCAGGACTCGGTCGTTAACCAGAACGAAGTCCCAATGAAGCCTGGGAAGGCACTTTCAATTAAGCCAAGACCAAAATGAGAGGCCAGCAAGGCAACGGACATACCACCCAGGGTTGAACCAATTGTGAATGCAGTTGCTAGAATCCGCCATTTTCGCGGATTCGACAGAATACTTGCGATCACCAATCCATCGGTCGGCAGGACAATGACCCACACGTCGATAAATCCGGCAGCTGCCAGCAGGACAGGATACCAGGGTTTATCAATCTGGCGCTGCAGCCATGCGACCATTTCTTAAGGCTCTCTCGTGGGATCAGTGAACTGCGCACGCAAGCGATGACGAGCTTTAAACAAACCCCAAACGAAGGGAAGTATTGAGACGACGATGATGCCCGCAATAACGAGAGAAAAGTTTTTTTGAACGGCAGGAACTTGCCCGAAAAAATGACCGAGCCACAGGAATATCTGAATCCAAATAACGGCGCCCAAGAAATTGTAAGTCACAAAAAGTTTGCGCTCCATCTGTCCTAGACCCGCAGCAAAAGGTACAAAAGTTCGAACCATCGGCGCAAAACGGGCCAAAATAATTCCCAAAGGGCCGTGCTTGTTTAAAAAAACTTGGCTTTCATTCAAATTTTTTCGGTTTACAAACCGATTGTTCCAACGTTTGAGAATGTATTCGCCGGAGCTCCGGCCAATAAAATAATTAACCTGATCCCCCACAAACGCAGCGATGATCAGAAGTCCGCTCAAATACCAAATATTAAGACCTTCGTAGCCGGAGCCAACCGATAAGACGGTCAGGGATCCCGCTGCAAAAAGAAGCGAATCCCCGGGCAAAAACGGGGTTACGATGAGTCCCGTTTCGCAAAATATAATTAGAAATAAAATGAGATAGATCCACAAACCATAATTCTCGACCCAAATTTTTAGGTGCTGATCGATATGCAGGATGAGATCTATCAATTGAGCCATTATTTTTTAGCTACTTTTTGAGCTTGGCCATCAATCACAATCGTGACTTCATCGCCGACAGCAACGCCGCCTTTATCTAGGCTTTTGTTCCAGCTAACGCCATAGTCTTTGCGATTGATTTTTCCTGTAGCGACGAACACGACCTTGTCGTTGCCCCAGGCGTCTTTGACCATGCCTTTGTAGTCAACATCAAGGGTGAGTTTTTTAGAAACTCCGCGCATCGTAAGCATTCCCGTGATCTTAGAAGTTTTTCCTTTTTTGGTTTCGGCTTTATCACTTTTGAAAGTGATGCTCGGATTGGCTTTGGTGTCAAAAAAGTCAGGACCATTTAGATGCTCGTCACGTTTCGCTTCGTTAGTATTAATTGTCGTGGCATCAATTTTCACGTCGAGATCTGTCAGTTCGCCTTTGGCGTCATCAAAGTTGAAAGTTCCATCGTATTTGGCAAAGCGTCCCTTTACGGTGGCGATAACCAAGTGCTTCACGCTAAAGCCAACTTCCGAATGAGCCGGGTCCAATTGAAAAGGCAACTTTTCTGCCAATGCTGTTGAGCTAGTCAAAAGTAGAGCCGCTAAGAATCCCAAAACTGTCTTCATGATAAAATCTCCTTTTATATTCTCGTAATTCCGAGTTTTAAGTTGAGCAAAAATATTAGGTCTCTATAATCAGGATGTAAAACGAATTACCTAAGGAGTGATGCTTTGCGTGCGCTCATACTTTCAGGCGGCGGGGCTCGGGGTGCTTACCAAGTCGGCGTTTTAAAAGCCTTGGGTGAAATTTGTCGGGACCTGAAACTTAAAACCCCCTTTAAAATTTTTACGGGCGTTAGCGCCGGTGCTATCAATGCTTCGTTTATGGCGGCGGGCGCCGATCGATTTTACGAGCAGACTCAGGATTTAGAAAAACTATGGTCCGGGCTTTCCATGGACCGCGTGTTCCGCACGGACGCAATGTCTTTGAGCCGCATTGGTCTAAAGTGGATGAGCGAATTGTCGATGGGCGCAATCACGGGTACCACGGCGACCCGTTCGCTCTTAGACACCTCGCCTTTGCGCGGCCTGATCGAGTCGACGCTCGATCAGGAGCGCATCGGCCAAATGCTGCGCGAGGGGCACTTGCACGCTTTAGCGATCACGGCCTTGGATTATCGAACCTCGACCGCCGTTACTTTCGTCCAAGGGGATCCGATTCTTACGGATTGGCATCGCAGCAGAAGAAAGTCCGTTAAGTCCGAAATTTCAGCCGAGCACATTATGGCGTCCAGTGCGATTCCACTGTTGTTTCCGCCCGTCGAAGTCGAAGGCTCGTATTTCGGCGATGGTTGCGTGCGAAATTTAACTCCGCTCAGTCCCGCCATTCACCTGGGTGCAAACAAATTGTTTACGATTGGTGTTCGGCGCATTTCTTTTACGGCGGACGACAATCGGGCCATGAAATCCCAAGGACAGCCGAGCGTGGCCCGGGTTGCCAATGTCATTTTGAATGCGGTGCTGCTCGACGGAATTGAAACCGATATCGAGCGTTTAAACCGAGTGAATGATTTTTTAAAGCGCGTTCCCAAGGAACATCTTCACAATATGAATTTTGCTCCGATCGAAACCGTTTGGGTGCACCCGCTCGGTGACATTGGAGAATTGGCATCAACGATGTCTTCCCGTTTGCCCCGCATGATACGATTTTTACTCAAAGGTCTAGGCCCCTTGGAGGATGCCAGTGAGATCATCAGCTATCTGCTCTTTGATTCTGATTTTTGCAAACGCCTGATCCACATGGGCTACGAGGATGGCCTGCAACAAGCCGAAGGAATCCGAAAATTCCTAAGGCCCTCTTAAATTAGGGCACGCAGCCCGCGCCGTTCCTTTTTCCCCACCATCCTGGAAGCTGTCTTGCACATACAGGTCTGCTATGCCATCAAGTCGACCAAAACCAAGTTCTGACTTTCCTTTTCACATCACTGCCCGGTGCACGAACAAAGAATGGTACAGCTTCCCGATCCCCGATGTTTGGGACGTCTATTCCGACTACTTGTTTTTAATGCACCACCCATTCAAACTTCAGATTCATTGCTTTATTTTGATGAATAATCATTTTCACCTGATTGCCTCAACCCCATTGGCAAATCTTTCGAAGATCATGGAATACTTTATGCGAGAAACCAGCCGAGAACTGGGGCGTCTCTCGGGACGCATCAACCAAATCTATGGCAGGCCCTATTTTGCGTCTCAGCTGTCGACCTACCACTATTTTCTCAATGCCTATAAATGCGCATATAGAAATCCAGTAGATGCCGGAATTTGCACGTTGGCGGAGACTTACCTGTACTCGACTCTTATTCCGCTCGTGGGTTTATCCCATACAAAAATACCAGTTAGCGAGGATACACTTTTGTTTTCCGATGTGGAAAATCAACTCGACTGGATAAACAGGCCTTATCCAAATCCACAAACTCGAGAGATTATTAGAAGTGCTTTGAAACATCGGGAATTCAAATTTCCAAAGAACAATCGAGGCAATTCGCATATTCTAGAATCGGTATTGTACTGATGTAGGTGGGGAAAAAGGAACGGCGCGGGCTGCGCGTCCTACCTTTAAATACCTTTAAATTTCTACTTGGATTCCCACTTCGATCACTTGATTTGGTGGGATTTTAAAAAAGGCCGTGGGCCGCTCGGCGTTTCGGGACATCACCGCAAAAATTTTCTCGCGCCATACCGCCAGGTTGGGATCTCCGGTCGGCAAAATAGTCTCACGACCCAAAACAAAAGTTGTTTCCTGAATCGAAAAAGGAATTCCTTTTTCGCGACAAGCTTCCAAAATATGTTTAATTTTGGGCGTCTCCATAAACCCGTAATCAGCTACGATCCGGTAGAACTGAGAACCCAGTGTGTCGATTTTTACCCGTTCTTTTTTTGCAACGAACGGCACTTCGACGGTCCGAATAGTTAAAAGCGCGATCGTGTCATGGAGAACTTTATTGTGCTTTAAGTTATGCAACAAAGGCACCGGCACTCCCCACAATTCGCCCGACATGTAAATTGCCGATCCGGGGACTCGCAACGGGGGATTTAACGTAATTTTTTGCAAAAAATCTTCGATCGAGATGGAGCGTTCTTTCAAGTGGTTGGCCAAAATCTTTCGACCCTTGCGCCAGGTCGACATCAACAAATACACAACCATACCGATAGCCAAAGGCACCCAACCGCCGCTTTCAATTTTTAACAGATTCGGAAATAAAAATGCCAGATCGATTAAAAGAAAAAAGCCAATCAGACTTCCCGCTTTCCAGCGGGACCAATTCCACAGATGGCGAGCCACAAAATACAATAGGACGGTCGTGATGGCCATTGTGCCGGTAACGGCCACTCCGTAAGCGCTGGCCAGGTTGCTCGAATTTTTGAACGTGAATACGAGCCACAAAACCCCGATCAACATGATGGAATTAATAAACGGAATATAAATCTGACCGATCTCCCGGCTCGAGGTGTGCACTATCGCCATCCGCGGAGAGAAACCCATCTGCACCGCTTGTCGGGACAAAGAAAACACTCCAGAAATTAATGCTTGCGAGGCGATAATAGCGGCCGCCGTAGCCAGAACAACCATCCCCATTTGGGCCCACTCGGGGACCATCAAATAAAATGGATTTTCGATTCCCTCGGGATGCTTTAACAGAAAAGCTCCCTGACCCAAGTAATTCAAAACCAGACATGGAAATGCGACGACAAACCAAGCCCGGCGGACCGGAACTTTCCCGAAGTGCCCCATGTCCGCATAAAGTGCTTCTCCGCCCGTCACAACCAAAACAACCGAACCCAGGATAAGTAAGGACAGCGTCCCGTTGGATACAAAAAATTCCAAGGCATACAGCGGATTGAGCGCCAGTAAGACATGCGGGTTGTCGACAATCGAATTCACTCCAACCGCGGCGATGGCCAAAAACCAAACCATAATAATTGGACCAAAAACGGCGCCAATCTTAGCGGTTCCGAACCTTTGCACGAAAAAAATCAAGCAGATGATGATAGCCGTCAAAGGCACAACATATTTTGAAAATACGGGCGTCGCAAACTGCAACCCCTCGACGGCTGAGAGCACGGTGATCGCGGGCGTGATGATTCCGTCTCCAAACAAAAGTGCGGCCCCAAAAATTCCCATCATCACAAACAAGATTCTTCGACGGCTTTCTTCGATGGTGCCGGTTGTCGCCAGCGCCATGAGCGCGAGAATTCCGCCCTCGCCCTTGTTGTCGGCACGCATAACAAACCACATGTATTTGATGTTAATAATAAGGACCAAGGTCCAGAAAATTAAAGACAGGATTCCGAGAATGTTAGCCTCGGTAAGACCCAACGAAGGATTGTGCGTAAAACATTCTCGCAGGGCATAGAGTGGACTGGTTCCGATATCTCCGAAAACCACTCCCAAAGCTCCGAGTGCCAGGCCCCATGGTGATTTGCTCGAATGGCCACCCGGTCCGATTGCTGCGTGTCCGCCGTGGTTGTGTCGCCGCCTGATCATGTTGTCTGCTGCCCCAGTGATTGATAGTAGACCGCAGACCCCGAGTCTTGTCACTGAAGTCTCTCGGCCTGAACTTGAGTCCTGTTGTGTCAACTGTCCAAAGCAGTTTAAACTAAGAAACGTTCGGGGGAGTCCTTCGTTGAACAGCCACAAGATCGTGATTTTAAAGTGCAAACC
>JAYUPS010000126.1:0-11181 GCA_043759945.1 Bdellovibrio sp. | reverse complement strand
ACTGTGCGGGCCCAGACAATCGCAAGTGAGATGACCAAAGAAGTTGAAGAAAGGCGTCGTACTTGGCAAGCATTGACAGAAATATCACCCGTGGGTCTTTATCTTACCGATGCGGATGGGAGCTGCACCTATGTAAATCCCGCCTGGAGCCGAATGTCTGGTCTTAGCCTGGAGTCTGCACAGGGATATGGCTGGCTTTCTGCAATTCATCCAGAGGATCAAGAACTGGTTAAAAACAATTGGCAATCTTTTGTCGGTGGTGGGATTTTCGCCTGTGAATATCGGTTTGCAAAAAAAGATGGCTCCACGGTCAGGGTATCCGGTCAAGCCATCGCGATACGGGACGATAAACAAATGGTCACCGGATATTTCGGAACAAACTTGGATATTACAGCGCTTTACCAAAACCAAATGGCTCTTATCACTTCTTCCAGATTGTCTTCGATCGGCGAAATGGCGTCGGGTATCGCTCACGAAATCAATAACCCATTAGCGATCATCCAGAATAAAATGTATATTCTGGAAAAAATCCTGGATGACCGAACCGATAATGAATCTGAAAAACTGAAGATCTATGTTGGCCAAGTGGCTTCAACGGTCCGGCGAATCGCTAAAATAATTACGGGTCTTCAGTCTTTCGCTCGGGAAACTTCAGGCGAGCCTGACGAGCTATCGAGTTTGCAACAAGTCGTAGACAACACCATGGAACTTTGCCGCGAACGATTTGATAGCCACAGTACTGTGTTGCAGGTTCCCAGCCCCGAGGAATTGAATCTGCATTTCCTAGGGCGCCCCGAGCAGGTATCGCAAGTTTTACTAAATTTGATAAATAACTCATTCGATGCGACTCGAAATCAGATCGCGCCGTGGGTTAAAATTTCGATCAAACACACGTCGGAGAGATTATTGATAGCGGTTTCTGATTCGGGCCCAGGGATTCCCGCATCCGTTCAAACCAAGATCTTTGATCCTTTTTTTACAACGAAAGAAGTTGGTCTAGGCACCGGACTTGGTTTAAGTATTTCTAAAGGTATAGTCGAACGTCACAGAGGGCAACTTTACGTGGATCTATCGAAAGCAAATACAACATTTGTCGTCGATTTACCTTTGACGAAGACTGAACTACTAAAAGTGGGTACTTAGTGAAACCGTCTGAACTTCGAATCTTGGTCGTCGAAGATGATCTAGAACTTGGACAATCCATCAAAGAACTTTTTGAAACATTTCAATTCAACGTAAGTTTAGCACACAGCGGGAATGCGGCCTGGGTCCTGTTGCAGGCAGAAGAATTTCACATCGTTCTTTCTGACGTTCGCATGCGAAACGGGAATGGCTTAGAATTAGCACAAAAAATTCGAGCACGTGATGCACGACATCCGGGCGTTCTTTTAATTTCTGGATTTTCGGAACTGCTCCTGGAAGAGTTTTACCACGAAGGAGTTGACGGCTTTTTCGCTAAGCCATTTGATGCGAACTCGGTCCGCGATGCCGTGTACAGATGCCTCTTGGATCCTGTGGCCCGCTGGTCTAATCCAAACCCAACTCAGCATTCTTTGGTCTTAAACCGGCAATTCGAAAGTATAGAAGCAGCAAACGACGAGGGAGCTCTAATCTTCGGTCGTGGCGGTTTCTTCATGGCCCACCCCTTTACCCCTCCATCGAGAGGGGTCTTCGCAAATTTTTCTTTGAAATTTGATCGTGCCAAAGATGCAGAATTTACAGGCGAAGGAATTACAAGATGGTTCCAAACCGCACATTCTGCCGGTGCTCCGGCTGGCTTGGGAATTGAGATAACGTCAATGCCACCCGCAGATTCAGCTCGATACAAAGAGCTTTTCGGCAATACCAGGCCATTTATACCGTCGGTTCGAAAAGCAAGTCGAACCAAGTAAATTCAGAATTTTTTATTTTTCCTAACTGAAACGCAGTTTGGGCCTATGAGATCTCAAGAAATCTTAAACCACTGGATTGATCGGCAAAATAAGTCCTTGGAAATTAAAACTCTCAGAATCCGTTACCAACAGTGTAAGACGGAGCCGATAGATTGAAAGTGGGATTAAATGCCGCGACCTGCGTTCCATCCAAAGTCTAATTGTAGCTAGGAGCGCCCTGCCCGATCGCTGAAACCTAAGTAACTAAAGATGAACTGATCAACAAGCAATACTCATCATTCAACCAAACAATTCTTAAAATTGGCTTTTTCACCCCGAGCCGAGAGTGCTTGTTCGCACTGAGCCGGAATCTTTCCGTTTTTTAAAAAATTCAAGTGAAGCAATCGGAACAAATCACTCGAATGAGGACCCGAGTCATTGAAATTCTTCAGCGACAATTCTTTGTAGTCCTCGGCTTGCAACTTCTGTGCAAATAGGCAAGCAAAATTATTTTCCTTCTCGTCGACTTGCGCAGAAATCAAATCGGCCCAATCTTCGGACTCGTATTTTGTTTCGCCATGAACTTGCAAGCCTGCTTTCAGCTGTTCAATCATTTCTTCAGAGGACAACTCCGTATGATTCGACAACAGACAGGCTCTCACTTTTCCAAACTTAGTTTTGTCGCAGGTGTTTTCATATTTCATAAAATGAAATAGTTTATGGGCCATCTCGTGGAAGCAGACACCCGATGCGTCGCCGTGCTTAACTACGAGCGGTCCGGCAACAAAAGATTTGCTCGAATAATTTGTGGCGTCCGGCAGTATGTTCGTCATTAAATTATCACAAACATTGTCCGAGGACGAAGTTGCATTGCTGTATTCGGGCTTTAACGAAGATATCCCGATACCATAAATCGTGTCCTTGTCGGGTGATTTATCGATTTCGTCATTCTCGGCTTTCCAATCCTTGGCCTGGCTTAAGGTTCGCTTTAAACTCTCTTTCATGTTTGCCAAGTGCTGCTCTTTGGTCTGTGGAAGATTGGCTGACCAAGACGCCACTTGATCTTGGTAATTTTTTGAAGACAAATCGCACACCAAAGATTTTGTCTTCTCCAAAAAGGCAGATTTTAGACCCGAGATTTTTGTTTTAAAAAGGTCTATGTCTTTTTGCTGCGGCAGAACATGCTGGGCGATTTCAAAAGCAGTTCGGCATTTCGCTGATGATGCCGGGGTTTCTCCGCTAAGAACAGCCTGCTGTATGGCATTACGATCTTTTAAAATTTTTTCTGTTCCCAAAGCCAAGCTGGCTTTTTTCATGTCGATCCCCGGCGAATCCAACATTTTCTGAAACTCGGGGTCTTTTGACAGAGCGACAAACAGATTTAAAAAAGAGTTAGCCTGATTAAGATTACCGACCGCATCGGGATTGATTTGATCAAAATCGAACTGTGATTTGATATTTTCCACTGATGCTGTTTTTTTAAAGGCCTGAAGCTTCGCCAGGAATTCCAAATCCGGATCATTTTCAATTTGTTTTTGTTTTTCAGCGAATGAGGCTATTACGCTATTTACTTTGTCTTTAAAACCATTTCCGTAGACTAATTGTATTCGCGCGGGATCAGTTTCCGTGATCGCTTTCTCCATAACCGCGCTCAGGATTTTTCCGCCAATTTGAACTTTTTTACCAAATTCTTCATTACTTAGATCAGAAAAAGCAGATCGAGACTTAGCCGCGTCAATAACAGTCTTTCCGTTGCTCACCCCAAATTGAAATTTTGAAAAAATATTGAGCGTGGTAAACATATTAAAAACACGAATGGCTCCGGGCTTTTTTAACTCGGGCGGATTTTTTAACCATTCCGCATAGGCATTTCCTCGATTAATTTTATCGGTCGCATCTTCTTTGGTTATGGCTTTAACTAAGGGGGCAATTTCAGAATCATAGGTTGAATTGGACTTCGCAGCACCGTCGTATATTTTGTCCATTGTATCGGCCAAAGATAAGGATTTATTTGTACAAATAGACTCCACACAACTTTTCATGGCGGACCCGTCGTTAGCGACAATACCCGCCGCGGCGACGGTGCAATTCGTGCACTCTTCCTGGGGTTTTCCCGCATTTTTTAATCTGACATTTACATTCTCAATTTTCTCTTTCAGGTCGGCCATCGACACCGCAGGCAAAAGACAAAGAAAAAATAAAATTATTTTCTTTTGCATAGCCGCCTGCTTTCCGCGAACAAAACGTGCGAGTTGTTGGGAACTTTGTTGAGAAATTGAATGGCGGGTTCAAAGTCTAAAACGCGAAATTGAAGGCCTTCATATTTTATCCAGGCGCCAGAGGATGGTAGGCGGCCCTTAATCGGTGTCGAATCTTGAAGCGTGCTAACAGTCTTAACAAGATCCCCCCAAAAGGAATCGACTAATTTTTTGTTACATTTCTGAATCTTTAAATTGCGAGATCCTAATTTATCCGAAAAAGTCAGTTTCGCTTTTGATTTCATTGTCTGGAAATAAATAGTGCTATTTTGAAACTCAACTTCAGACGACGAAACATCGGCATAGCCAAAATTGCCCCAAAACAAAGATACAATGATAAATTTAATCATGTCGAATCTTACTGCTCTATACCTGACCTCGTCTAGGATGTTGGGTACAGACCTTGCAGCGCGTGGAAATACCCTCACACAAGGAGAAAATTCTATGGCTAAATACGTCGATGGTTTTGTACTTCCGGTTCCTAAGAAAAAGGTAAAGGCTTATCGTGCCCTGGCAATGAAAGCGGGAAAAATCTTTAAAGAGCACGGGGCCCTCGAGTACATCGAATGCATTGCCGATGACGTAAAAAAAGGCAAATGGACTTCGTTTCCCCGAAGCGTGAAACTGAAATCCAATGAAACTGTCTACTTTTCTTGGGTCGTCTACAAGTCGCGCCGGCACCGGGACCAGGTCCTAAAAAAAGTAATGAAAGATCCTCGCCTGCCAATGAATCCGAAGGAGATGCCTTTTGACGGAAAGCGCATGATCTACGGTGGATTTAAGTCGATCATCTCGCTTTAAAGTTAAACCAAAACTAAGGCGCTAAGCCCGCGCTCGGATAACGAACTCGAAGATAATCATAATTTTGCGCGACCTCGGCCGCACTGAGCGCTTTGTGGACGATAAAAAATTCGCCCAGGGAGAACGAAAAACCAGCGCTGGCCGAGACGGTAAAATTATTAATTTGGTTGGCACTATCGCAAGCTGCAGATGCTCCTAAAGTCTTATTGACCCAGAATTTACAAAGCCCGGTTGGATTTCGCACCACTGTGAGCACCATCCAAGTATTTGGCGAAATATTGACGGCGGCACCAAGTGTCGATACCGAAGCGTGCCGAGAATTCAGCGCCAGCTGGTTTAACCCCACGCTTGTCAACGAGGCCACTGTCCCCGCGGAGCTCATCACAGTTATAAATTCGGTGACTGCAGGAATTGATGGAAACCGGACGAGCATACTGAAAGAAAGTGTTCCAGAATTGGAAAGAGCACCGGGAAAAAAAGCGTTGGACCCAGAAAATTCAAGCGCGCTGCCGGTTCCAAGACTTCCCACGGAAACCGCGATGGGACCTGCAACCGCCATGGTACCAATACCGTTGTTCGATACCGTCGGAATCACCGTACCAGCTAGGTTGCCCCCCGTAAGTTGCGGAACAAAGTAAGCGACCTGAGAGCTCGACTGAAAAACTCCGGGATCCCATTGGGGATTCACGGTTAACAAAGTCTCGCTGCTAGGCCCATTGATAAAACTACCACCCCACCCACGAAACTCAACTGCGCTCAAACTGCTGAATCGAACATATTTCGAAGCCGAGGGCGCACCCACAGTCAAGGTCACTTCGCTAGAGCCACCGCTGGTCGCAGAGCAGTTAACCAAATACTCCATAACGTTGGAAGTACCGCCGTTTTTATAAAATTGCGCGAGAATCCTTTTTGGCAGGGCCCACGGTGAAGAATCGTTCCCGCTTAAATCTGCTGGCAGACTGGAAATATTGAGTGCCTGTAACTTAACTTCCGTGCAAGCCGAAGCGTAGGGGCTGGGATTGAGCGTGCTCAAACTAAGACTGGTGGCGCGGGGTTGGACGTTCACTTTAACGAGCGAATAGGGTGTAGAATTAACACCAATCTGGAAGTCTTTCGCGTCGTTGCCAAGTCTAAAACTGAAACTTCCCTGTGCCACCCCGGCAGGAAGAGTGGAAAGTGTGGTTCCACCACATACATCGGTGATCGAAGATCCAGTCAGAGAGGCAAGCGACTGTCCCAATCCATCCAGACCGTAACTTCCGAGTGTTAAACCGGCCCCAGTGACTGCCGTTCTTTGGCTGGCATCGACTCCCCAATAATAAACATCGGTGCAGGTATTCGGAGCTAAATTAATTCGATCTTCAAAGAATCGAAGGCTTGCTGCGGTAGAGCTGAACTCGACGCCAACGCTTTTCGTAGCCGACAACACACCGCCGCCAAGACTTGCGGCCGCACTTACTGAACCCGTGCCCGTCGAAGTGTGCGCTTTGAAAAAAACATCCACGAAACGTTGACCCGGAGGTATGGTCACGCTCGCCAAAGTTCCCGAGGAACAAGTTGGGTTTCCAGAAAAGAAACCCAGGATGCCGGAGCTTGTGCTCGTTGAAAGATTCACGGCGACAGGCACTTCGGCGTAAGCACTGCCGCTTTGAGCATTCTGAAGCTCAATACGCACCCGGTTGCAAGTCGAAGAACCCAACTTGGACTCATAGGCGGGATCGTAACTTTCAATCGGCCCCCGGAAACCCAATTTGGTCGGAGGTCCCCCGTTGTTCGCGGTACTCCCGAAATTGCAATCTTGAATGGTCTGGGTCGCCACGTCCGTGGCCAGTTTTGCCGTCAAACTGATATTGTTATCGCCCGGAACCAAGTCGACTTGCGCTTGTCCCAAAACCAAGGGATTGGACACTTGGCTGCTATCCAAAAATTCCATCGACGAACAAGCCACCTGAGATTTGACTCCGACAACGTAAATCGATCGGGCCAGACCCGAATTCACGTCCAAAGCCAAAACATTTCCCGCCGCAGTCATCCCCGCCACATTGTTGAAAAAAAATCTTTCAAAAGATGCTCCGGATCCTTTGGTGCAAGATTTGTTGCGCATCTCTGGCTCAGACCCGCCGATAAACACGGCGTAGCAGTTAAAGTCGTTAATGCTGTTCGGAGTGGGCACGCCCCAACCACTGTCGTTGTTTTGCGCGGACACTTTTCCCGATCTTTGCGCCACGGCCGCGGGTTTCGCGCTCAAGTTCTGCTCGGGCATCTGGATCCGAATTTTGGCCGTGCCTTCGGGGCGACTGCAAGCCGTTAAAAATCCGAGCATCAGTAGTAAAACAATACGTGTTTTCATACTTAGCTTTTCGGCGTTCTGGTGGTTGAACTAAATTGAAATCCCAAAAAGAGACAGTGTTGTGAACAATCCTGGAAAGGTTAAGGTTCGATAAATTTCTGAATCTCAAAAGCGATCTCGGAACCGCGCTCCAGTGGGAAATTGTGAGTACCGGGGATTTTCTTAATCACCATCTGCTGGCCTAGTTCTTCAAAGTTCAGATTTTTCGTATGCACGTCCTGGGCGCCAAAAATCGCCAGGACGTTCTTCTTATCAAATTCTGCAAGAAGCTTTTTTACATCCAGTCCCAAAACAACATTATCCAGCGTTCCGTTGAAAGACTGCCAAGTATGTTTGCCCACATCCTCTTGCACCGCCACCGGCAGGCCCTTCAACAGGGGGCGCGCCAAAAATACAAACAATGGACCCAGAGCCTCGTGCAGGTGACAAAGCATCGGGGAAATGACCGGATCTGCCGACATGGCGCTAACAAAAATAGAACTCGTCCGAAGCTTTTCTTTGAGCTCTTCACGTGATTCATAAATTGGAGGGGCCAATAAAATGATTTTAGAAACTACTTCAGGATGCCTTTTCGCAAACTGCAAGGCCAACAAAGCACCCATCGAATGACCGACCAGAATTATTTTGTTCTGCTGCTTCGAAAAATCACCCCAAGTCTGATCCAAAGCGGAAAGATGATCTTCAAGAGTGTAATCAATTTTGGGCCAGGGGGATTGACCAAAACCCAACAGATCAAAAGCCAGGGTCGCGTGCTTGGATTGCAACAAATTGCTGATTTCATCCCAGTAATGGTGCGACCCGGTCAAACCGTGGAAAAACAAAATGGTTGGACCGGGTCCGGATTTTTGGACAAAAAACAAGGGCGATTTAAGATCTGCGGCTTGTTTTTGATGAGCCTGATAAAATATTTTCCGAGAGACCCAAAGTATTCCGATAACCATGATGACCGAAATTGAAATTATAAGGATCCATTTCATGAGACTTCCTGGTTCTTAGGCTTTGCTATTTCATTCGGCTACTTTACAAAAACAACGCCGCTATTCTTTAAATTCATGGTGCAACCAAATTTGATTTCCCCTTGAGTGATCACTCAAAGATCGACCCGGACCAGCTTTGTGCCAAATCAGACCCCGCCTGCGCCACAAAAGCAAAAAAGAATCCCAACCCGAACACGCAAAGACTGATCAGGTAAAATCTTCGGCTTGTTTTCCGGCCCGTGATGCAAGTATCGCGAAGCTTCGGGTCGATTGGACAAGGTGCATTTCTGTTGTTCCACAATAATAATCCGTTCATAGCTAACATCACTCCCGCAAATGTAAATACACCCATTTTATTTTCAGACATCCAAACTAAACCGGGGACATTCGAAGCCAGGCCGGCCAAAACCGCACCAAGCCCCAGGCTCACCAGCAAAGCCGGCAAGGCACAACAAACCAAAGTCCCCATCGATCCAAACAAAGTAAAGTAATTCAAGGCAGACTCTTTTAGACCCGAATAACTAGCCCCCAAAGTCAGCCTCATAGCCAGCCTCCTTGAGAATGATTCCAATCTTTTCGTTGGAAAGTTTCTGCCCGTCTTTGAACTTAATCTTCACAAACTTGTTCTCAAGACTAACTTGCACACTTTCGACCTCTTTGTTTGACTTCAGTCGCTTCTCAATCCCCTGCGCGCAAAAAGCACAAACCATTCCTTTGACGCCGACTTTTACTTCGTTCGCAGACTGTGCGGGGGCACTCGCGGGGGACTGTGCCATGCTGAACACAGGACTCAAGCTCAACATTGTTAATATTAATAGAGTTTTCATTTTTAGCTCCTTGGTAAAAAATAATTCAGGTTAACTACATGTGGACCATAAAATTAAATGCGATAGAGCCGTCAAAGCCGGCTCCGACCTCCCAAAGTACGTTTTTCATATAAAATCGAACGAATAGTTTGGCTTCGATCTGCGGAAGATTATTCTCCCGTTCCAATTGCCCAATTAGCCAAACGTTCAGGTCCGAATAATCGGCCAGAAAGGGCGCAAAACCCAAGCGCAGCTTCGAGTTGTTTAAATGTTCTTGTGGCAGATCGGGATTGGTTACCCCCGACCTGCGGATGTAGCGTTGTTCAAAATAAATATAATAGTGCCGACTTTCCCAATCGGCGACCATCTCACCTAAAGTAGCATTCGTATTTATACCATTAAACTTTTCAGTCCCGGCACCCGCGCTCAGGTAAAAGTTTCCCTGAGAGTCTGTTTTGTTCCAACGTTTTATCAAAAAGTTAAGTCGTGGCAGGTGGAACTCGGAGCGATCTTGGCGCAAATAACTATGGGCCACCGCAAAACGGGGAGAAAATGAATAAGTTAACAAAAGCTCATTCATTCGACTAGAATTATAAGACATCAATCCAATACCATCTTGATAGCTCACCGGGTGGGCCTGCACAAGGATCGGAGTAACCACCATCAGGGCGCAAATCACAGCTTTTTTGAGTTTCATCGGATGGACCTTCCTGTTCGTTATCCAATACGTCACTGGAACCATATTTGTGACAAATCTTTTAAATTATTTAAATGATTTGTCGCATAGTCTGTCACAAAGTCTGATTTTGCAGCGTATTTGTCGTGAGCAAAGGGATATTGATGTTCCATCTTAAGACCAGCGACGAGGAACTCATGGCGGCCTATGCCCAAGGATCGGAGGAAGCCTTGCACCTGTTGTATTCCAGGCATTCGGGTAAAATTTTAGGGTATCTGAAGTCCAAGCTAAAGTCCGAACAGCTTGCACTCGATGTCTTTCAGGAGACCTTTCTAAAAATTCACCGGTCCAGGTATTTGTACAAACAGAATCTTCCAGCTTTGCCTTGGATTTTTACAATTGCCCATTCGGTAATGTTGGACGGGCTTCGAAAAGCGGCACGGAAAAAAGAGATATTCAATTTAAATCTAGATTCTTTCCCGGATCCTAAGGGATCTTTAGGTTCTTTAGCGGGATCGCAAAGTCCCAATTTAGCTTTGCTTCCTGAGTCCCAAAGAACTGCGCTTGAGCTGCGGTATTCGGGTGAAAAATCTTTCCAGGAAATTGCGTTGGCCTTGGAA
The DNA here is from genome assembly GCA_043759945.1 of Bdellovibrio sp. Lineage (GTDB taxonomy): Bacteria > Bdellovibrionota > Bdellovibrionia > Bdellovibrionales > Bdellovibrionaceae > JAYUPS01. The sequence goes on along the minus strand of JAYUPS010000126.1, from coordinate 822 downwards.
ACGACACCGTCAAACGCTCGACAAATTGTCAGTCGGGCCCTTAACCGGCTTCGAAAGATGACGAAGGGAAGTTCCAATGGTTGATCAGAAAAAATATTCTTTGAACAACGAGTACGAACAATTTCTTAAAATCGAAGAGGCCGTTGTTCCCAAAGTGATTTCCAAACGAGTGCTCGCTAGAATCGCGGCTCTTTTAAATCCCAAAGCCTGGTTTGTTTTTTTGAAAGTGCTGGCAATTCATTTGGTGGTTGGCTTTCTTTCCCTGTCTATTTGTCATCAGTTTGGCGTCAACCCGTTTCAAACGGAAAAATCTCTCGCGGATTGGTTTATGGCTCAAGGGGGTCACGGCGCTTGCATGATTGCCTGCGGAATTTTATTCGTTGGCTTGAGCTATTTGATCGCGGGGTATTTTCTAAGGGTTGAAGAAATTCGCGTGATTAAAAAAACAGAAATTTCGCAGACATTGGTCTTAGGTCTTATCTCGCTCTTGTTGTTTAAAATGGTTGGGGCCGAATTAATTCTGACTTTTGTGGCTCTATGGATGCTGGGCGGGATTGTCGGAGGCTACCTGGCCAACGAGGCCGTTCTTCGGATTAAAACCAGAAACTCTCTATCAATCGTGCACCCAGGCTCGTGAAGCTAAAAAATAAGAACTGGTCCCTTTGGTTGGTGTTTTAGCATAGCTTTTAGTTTTTACAGTTCTGGCTGAGTCTTTGCGAGCCTGTTCAATCATGACCATCCGATGCCCTTGTTGTGGAAGCTTACGCAATGCTCTGAACGGATCTCGGGCAATCCGTAAAGACGGCAAGTACCGCAGGGTTT
>JAYUPS010000125.1:0-11191 GCA_043759945.1 Bdellovibrio sp. | reverse complement strand
CGGCACGGATACAATTCCCAACCAGAGTGTGTGGAAAAATACGGAATCAAGGGATATTGTATGGTAGCGAATTCCCAAAGGTCCCCGACCGTTGCACTGATTGGCGACTCTCACGCTAATCATTTTTATCCTGGGCTTGCGAAAAAGTACGCCGAGTTGGGCGAAAACCTTATAAATGTTGGTCATGGCGGATGTTCGATCTTTCTAGACCCGCAGGACCAAATGGATCAAGATCCGACTTGTGTGGAAATATTGATTAAAATGAAAAAATTGATCGAGCAGTCTTCGATTCAAACCGTTATTTTATCCAATCGGAACCCATTTTACATTGATCTTTCGGATTCTAAATCGGAGGCAAAAACGAAAGCCACAATGGATCCTGCAGTTTCGGATCGGTTTCGTTCCGCTGTTATATCAACGATCCAGGCACTGTCGGTTCTAAAAAAGAAAGTTATATTTGTAATTGATTTACCAGCCTTTAATTTTAATCCTTCAATATGCCTGAATCATCGCCCTTGGAAAAAATTAGGTGATAAAAGTGCAAGCTGCGGGGAAAGTAAAATCGTCATCGATGAACGCAATCATACCTATAGAAAATTGGTAGGTGAGATTTTAAGTCAGTTCCCAACCGTCGCGGTGTGGGATCCTACAATATTTTTATGTGATAACAATTTCTGTTGGGCTATGAAGAACGGATTACTACTGTACCGGAATGATAACCACCTGAGTAAGAGCGGCAGCTTTATGCTCGGATCCCTATTTGAAGACCCCAATTGATCAGTTATTGATCCTGCAACGCATTAAATTAAGTAAATGCGAGCTTCAGAATGTTGGGAATTCATAATATAGCTTACCCATGCCTCACCCCGAAAGTCTTATGGCCAAAAGCGGCCTTATAGCTGTTTTTGGAATTTTGATTTTGGCCGTTTCCGTTCTTTTCATGGATCTCGTTCGCTTCAAAGACCCGGTTGGCGAGAAGTTCCTGTCTTACATGGAGCCCGGGGGGGCTGATTTCTATCTTCCTTTCAACGGAGCAAAAGCACTTTTGATGGGAGTTAATCCCTACACACATCAAATTTCTGATCTGGATGATAAGTGGGGACGCGATCAGGAACTGCATGAAGGCGTTCGTTACAAACAGTTCAATTCTCCGAGCCATCTGTTGCTGTACGTTCCGCTGGCGTTTTTTAGCTCAGGCGACGTGCGGAAGGCCAGCGCAGCCTGGTTCTACCTAAGCTTCATTTTTTTAATCGGCTTAAGTTGGGCCATCTGGAAGATCTGTGATTTCTTTATCATTCTTCGTTTGGACCGTGATTGGGGTCTTCTCATTGCTTCATTAATCCTGTTGGCACTAAATACGGGAACAGCTTTGGGATTGGAGCGGGGACAAGCAGATATTTTCCTTGCGCTTTTGTGCTGGTGGTCCGTTTATCACGCCATCAAGGGTCAGGATTTTACAGCAGTTTTCCTGGCTTTCTCATCAGCATTTATAAAGGGTTACGCAATGTTGTTTGCAATAGCCTTGTGCGCTCTCCTAATTCGCAAAAGTAATTGGAAACCCATTCTCGCCGGTTTCTTGTTGGCTTTTGTTATCTTTGTCCTGCCGGTTTTTAATTATCTCGAAGAGGGTAGAAATGGAGTCGGGTTGCGCTTAAGTCTGTTTTGGAACACTTGGTTCAACCACGGTTTTAAAAACTTAGTTTACAGCTTCGCTCCGAATTACGCCGAGACTGGACGAATTGTTTTAACAATTTTCGGTTTAGGCACGACAGGCCTCGTTGTCCTGTTCGGGCGAATTGGCAACTCGCTACCTGAGCTAAAGCCCCGTTCGCCGCTGTTAATTTTATTATTAGCTCTCTGTTCTTTAGGAACAGTCATTGGCTACGCTCCACTGAGTATCGACTATAATTTGATTTTGCTGCTCCCCGGGCTACTGATTGGGCTTTTGCTTAATAAAAAAATCCAGGAGTTTTTTAGCAGCTTTGCGTTTTGCAAAAATCAAACCGTGATGGGTTTATGGGCAAGCTTTCTATTGTTGGCTTTTTGGATTCCATCGGGAATAAACCAAACTTGGTCTACGTCATCCTTTGGTCTCCTAAGTTTAATAGTTTTAATTTTTTGCTATGTGAGCTTCGCACTCTACAAGGTTGTGTTAAATATCGGTGAATATGGGAAATGAGTCTGGCGGAAGAGCTTTTGATTTTCTGTGTCTGTCCCGTAAGTACTTGGTCTACAATTTGGTGGCAAAAAATTTAAAAGTTAAATACCGATTTTCAATCCTGGGATTCTTGTGGACTTTGCTGGTTCCCCTGAGCCAAGCCCTTGTGTACTACATGATTTTTAACATTGTTTTAAAAATTCAAATTCCGCACTACCTGATTCTAATTTTATGCGGGGTTTTACCTTGGGGATTTTTCTCGCAAACGATCATGGAGGGAGTTGACTCGATAGTTGGTAACGGCGCTATCCTATCTAAAGTGCCAATTCCCCCTCAAATTTTTTCTTTTGCGGGAGCAATTACGAACCTCATCTCTTTAATGTTGTCGACTCCAGTGTTGTTGATAGGAATGTACTTCTCGGGAGTTCCGATAACCTGGAATCTTATGTTGTTGCCTTATTTTTGGCTTTGTCTTTTTCTAATTGCTTATGGCTTGTCGCTCATCCTAGGTCTTTTGTATGTTTACCTGAGAGACCTTAAGCATGTTGTTGGTATTTTAATTCAACTCTGGTTCTACGCCACACCGGTGCTCTACCTAGAGTCCATGATTCCCGTCGATTTCCGGTGGTTGCTTTCATTAAATCCTGTTGGAGAAATTTTTGTAGGATTTCATAAGATTTGTCTGCTGGGTGAGGCCCCTGAAGTTGGGCAGCTTCTCGCACCTTTCCTTTGGAGTGTGGTCATCTTTTTGAGTTCCGCCGTGATCTATAAATTATTTTCCGGCAACGCGGTCGAAACTTTATGAACTCCAAGATGGCTATTTCATTCGTAAATGTATCCAAGACGTTCAAGGTTTGGCAGGATCGTCCCCAAAGTCTTAAGAGTCTCCTGACGGATTATTTTATCAACCATATCAATCCCAGAGTTCATAAACAGCCAGTCTTGATGAACCTAAGTTTTCAAATCAATCAGGGGGAGTTCGTCGGTATAATGGGCCGAAACGGAGCGGGCAAAAGCACAATCCTGAAAATTATTTGCGGTATTTACAATGCCGACGAGGGAAAGGTAGTCGTTCAGGGACGCATTGCACCGTTGATCGAACTCGGAGCCGGTTTCAGTGGAGATTTGTCGGGATACGAAAATATCTTGCTCAACGGAGCAATCCTGGGGTTCGGGAAAAAATCTGTCTCTAGCGCGATCGACCAGATTATAAAGTTTTCTGAATTGGGCGAACATATTTATCGACCCGTGAAGAATTATTCGAGCGGAATGCTCGTTCGGTTGGGCTTTTCGATCGCCACCCATTTGCCCTTTGAAATTTTGTTGATCGACGAGATTCTGGCCGTGGGAGATATTGGTTTTCAAGAGAAATGCTCCCTGAAAATTCGCGAACTCCAAACCGCTGGGGTGACAATTTTACTAATTACTCACAGCCCAGAGCAAATAGCAAAATTTTGTGATCGTTGTATTTTAATTGATGGTCACCGGATTGTGTTTGATGGTCTCGCAAGTGAAGGAAGCCAAAAATACAAAGAACTTTTTCCAGCGGTGACCTGATTTGGAAATGATTTTTATACTTATAAGTTGGAGAAAACTTCAGTGAGCCAGAATCCTCGATTGTCTGTTGTTACGGTAACCTGGAATGCTTTGGAAGATCTTAAAGAGACTTGGAAGAGTATTTTAGAGCAGGATTTTTTAGATTGGGAATGGATTGTGATCGACGGAGCTTCTTCCGACGGGTCCGCAGATTTTTTGCGGTCAATTAGTCACCTCCAGGTTCGTTCGCTGTCTGAGCCGGACAGTGGAATTTACAACGCCATGAACAAGGGGCTTAAGCTCGTCAAGGGCGAATACGTTTATTTTTTAAATTCCGGTGATACATTGGCGTCTACGGACGCTCTTAAAAAAGTTATGGCCCGTATTTCAGGCGTTGGGATTTTCTATAGCAATATCATTTTGAAGGACGTCAATTCATTTATTCTGCGTATTTATCCAGACAAGCTCCGTTCTGCGTACTGGTTTAAACACTACCTTTGCCATCAAGCCGTAATTTTCCATTCGCAAGTTTTCAAGCAACTCGGTGTGAAAAACGAAGAATTCCGATTTGCGGCAGATTTCGAGTTTTTTATGCGAGCTTTTAATTCGCGAAGGTTCCGTTTTCTTCATGTGAACGAAACTCTTTCTGTGTATGATCTCCAGGGTGTTAGTGCCAGCCTCCAGAATCGGGAAAAAATCATTCTCGAGTTCGGGGTTATCATTCGTCGGAATTTTAACTTTTTTCGGCGAAGCTTTCATTGGCCACCGCGGTCAATGCTAGAGCTGAAAAGATTTCCGGGACTTATCCCATTATACCTCGTGAACCGTTATCTTTATAAGGCCTTTTCTTTTTTCAGCAATCCTTCCGCTGATCCTTTGGATATAAATATTTTGCCAGCCACGGGTCCGTCAGGTCCTGTGAGGCGCGTACTTCATTTAAGTTCCTACCTTGAGTCAGGGGGAGCTTCGGTAGCTGCCGTTCGATTGCACCGATCTTTGCCTATACAGGGAATTGAGTCCGCTGTTGTAGTTTCTCATCGTGACACCCATCTCCCTGTCGGAACAGCCATCGCCATGAAAACTGGTTTAAGAATGAAAGTCTTTAGAATCTTCGAAAAAATTGAGAGAGCTTTGATAATTTTAGGCCGTTTTTCTCGCAAAGGTCATCTATCCATTAATTGGAATACCTTTTGTGATTTGCGACAGCTGGATAGAATTCTGAAATCCTACCGGCCAGACGTCGTCCATTTGCACTGGTTGGGGCATGGATTTTTGCGGATCGAAGATTTTTCTCGGCTACCTAAACCAGTGGCGTGGACATTCCATGACATGTGGGCATTTCTGTCGCTTGACCATTTGATTAGCGATCCGCAGAGCCAAAAGATGATTTCCGAGATTGATCAGAAAAGTCGTGGTATTTGGAATATCGATCGATGGGTCTGGCGCCGCAAAAAACGAGCCTACCAAAGTTTTGTCGGCGGAATTCAAGGGGTTTGTCCCAGCCAGTGGATGATGGAGGCCAGCGAGCGTAGCGAATTAATGGCTAACCTACCTCGCGCCGTTATTCCCAATATTGTTGATCAAAGTGAATTCTCGCCACTTTCGAAGGAGGAGGCGCGAAAGGCTTTGGGATTAGATAAAAATTCCACGGTGCTTCTGTTTGGAGCCTTCGGACCTTTTATCGAAGAAAACAAGGGATTTGTGGATTTTGAGTTTGTGGTTCAAAAATTCCGAAAGGAATTTCCAGAGAAACAGCTGGCCGTAATGACTTTCGGCACGGGAATCGGATACCGAACCTTTGCCGGCATTACTCACCGGCACTTTGAATCTGTACGTTCCACGGAGTTTTTAAGGTTAATCTATTCCGCGGCCGATTTAACAATCGTCGCCAGTCGAGTGGAATCTTTCTGCTTGGTCGCCGCCGAGTCCATGGCCTGTGGCACACCCGTGGTCTCTTACGATACCTCGGGACTTAAAGATATCGTTGACCACAAGGTCAACGGATATCGAGCCGAATGTTACAGTCCTGACGATCTTTATGAGGGCGTAAAATGGTCACTTTCGGGCTCGGTGCACTTCCAAAAAATTTCTGATCTGGGAGTTAGAAAGATCGCAGCGATAAGCTCCAGCAAGATTGTCGGAGAAAAACACCGTCGTCTTTACGAAGCGATGCTAAGTAAAAGTCCTTAACCAATTTTCGCCAGGATGCTTTCGATATCTAAACCATGGGCTTTCATTAAGTAATTGTAAGACCCACAAAGTTCTGAAAATTTACCATCGATACCGATTCGAATCACCCGAGCCCGCGCTGACCCGGCATTCATTTCCGATGAAACTTCCGCGATGATCGAACCCAACCCTCCATTGATGGAATGTTCTTCCATTGCGATCACGACCTGATTTGCGCCGCAAATTTCACGGATTTGATTTGCATTTATCGGCAGCAACATAGGAGCGCTCCACACCGAGGCTCGGGGTAGTCGCTTTTGAACCTCGACGGCCCGAGAAACCATGGAGCCCGTAGCGATCAAGGCAATCTTGTTCCCGGAACCAGCGGTTCCCGCAAATCCCAAGGACACCGGAATCAGATCACCCAGCGGCACATTCACGGGACCTTTGTGAATATCTCCGCAATCGGCTTTGCCAAATCTTAAGTAAGCCGGAACGTCGCGTTCGCGCATTTTTTCAAAACAGTAAACCAATTCATGCCGGTCCGCCGGAGAATAAATTTCGATGTTCGGAATTGGTCGTAGTGCCGAGACATCTTCGCTGCATTGATGGCTGGCTCCCAGCTGACCGTAAACGATGCCCGCTCCATCGCCCACCAAAATGACCGGAAGATTTTCGTAACAGACGTCCATTTTGATTTGTTCTAGAACCCGCATCGGCACAAAGGCCGCCAGTCCATAAACCACCGGTCGAAAACCGCCCTTTGCCAGGCCCGCAGCCATGCCCACCATGTTTTGTTCGGCAATGCCGCAGTTGATGAAGCGGTCCGAGCTTACTTTTCGGAATTGATCAAACAAGGCATAGCCATGATCCCCGGTAAGCAATAAGAGCCGATCGTCTTTTTGAGCTGCCTCCGCCAAAAGTTTGGAAAAAGTGTCTCTCATTTTTTAGAAACCTCTCGGATGGCATCTTGGTAAGTTTTTTCATTCAGGCGAGTGTAGTGCCACATATTGTTATTTTCCATAAAGCTCACGCCCTTGCCCTTCACGGTGCGGGCGACGATGGCTTTCGGCCTGCCGTTTTTCTTCTGACGAAGTTCGGTGATCGCTAAATTAAGTTGGCCTTCGTCGTGGCCGTTGACATCCACGGCGTCGAATGAAAAAGCTTGAAATTTTTCTGACAATTTCCCCAGATGCAAAACCTCGTCGGTGGTGCCCATCGCTTGCCACAAATTTTCGTCGACGATCACAAACAGGTTATCCAATTTGAAATGAGCGGCGCACAGCATGGCTTCCCAAATAGCCCCTTCGTTCATCTCGCCGTCTCCCACAATGGCGTAGCACAGCTGCGCGGAATTTTTGCGTTTGGCGGCCATAGCCAATCCCACGCCCACCGACAAGCCGTGACCCAAAGTTCCCGAAGTCACTTCCAGACCGGGAACGTGTGCGTCCGAAAGGCCTTTTAGTTTAGTTCCGTCACCAAAATAACTTTTAATATCGGTGTCTTTAAGCCAACCCAGCTCATGCAGACAGGCGTATTGCGCCATGACCCCGTGACCTTTGCTTAGCACCAGGTAGTCCCGGTCTTCCGACTTCGGATTCTTTATATCAAATTTCAGATGCGAGCGATAAAGAACAGCCAAAATTTCTACGATTGAAAAAGCGCAGCCGATGTGAACCGTCGAACCCGCAAAGGCCATATCCAGAATTGTTTTTCTTAAATCGGAAGGTAGAAATTGGAACGTGCTCATGTTTTGGACCTAATGAATTCAGCAATCGTGTCCACTACAAATTGCAAGGCTGGTGCTTTCAATCCCGGATAAACTCCAAGCCAAAAAGTAGAGGTGGTAACGATTTCGGTTTGTGCCAAATCACCGACAACTCGGTAACCGGTCCCACTTTCCCGCATTTCATTAAAGGCCGGATGGCGGATCAGATTTCCGCCAAAAAGCATTCGCGTTTGAATATTTTTACCTTCTAAAAATTGAACCAGATCTCCCCTCGAAAAGGGGCTGTCTGACTTAACGGTTAAAGCAAAACCAAACCAACTTGGTTCCGAGTCCGGAGTTGCTTCCGGTAAGACAAAATACTTCTCAAAGGGTTTCAGAGATTTTTTTAAAAAATCAAAATTCTCGCGACGCCGCTGAATGAAGCCCTCAAGTTTATCGAGCTGGGCAACACCGATCGACGCTTGCATTTCCGTGGCCTTCAAGTTGTAACCAAAATGGCTGTAGACGTACTTGTGATCGTAACCTTTTGGCAAGGTTCCCAGTTCCCAACCAAAACGCTTTTTACAAGAGTTGTCTTTCCCAGACGGACACCAACAGTCGCGACCCCAGTCCCGAAAAGATTCCGCGGCCCGTTTGATTGTTGGGTTGGAAGTGTAAACCGCTCCGCCTTCGCCCATGGTTAGATGATGGGGCGGGTAGAAGCTCGAAGTCCCAATATCACCAAAAGTTCCGGTGTACTTGCCTTTGAACTTCGATCCTAAAGCATCGCAGTTGTCTTCAACGAGCCACAGGTTTCGGTCCTTGCAAAACTTAGAAACGACTTCCAGATCAAAGGGATTTCCCAAAGTGTGGGCGATCATGACGGCTTTGGTCTTGGGACTAAAAGCTTTTTCCAGTTCACGAACATCGATGTCGTAAGTTCCGTTATCAATTCGAATATCGACAAATACGGGCACGGCGCCAAACTGGATAATTGGTGTCACGGTGGTCGGGAAGCCCGCAGCCACGGTAATGACCTCGTCGCCTTTGCGGATCCTGCGATCCCCCAGAAGAGAAGAGGTCAATGCGTTAAAGGCAACCAAGTTTGCCGAAGAGCCCGAATTGACGAGCAGGGCGTATTTAACCCCGAGGAGTTTAGCAAATTTCTTTTCGAACTCATCGCAAAATTTCCCGCTCGTAAGCCAAAAATCCAGAGTGGCATCGGTCAAATTGAGCATTTCTTTTTCGTCAAACACGCGTCCCGCGTAATTCACTCGCGACTTCCCGATTTCAAAGGGAGCGTTTTGCTGCGGGTGATGAAATTTTTTGTAGTAGTCGGCGACCAGAGATTTAATTTGCTCGCGGAGTTTGATTTCGTCTTCCAAGTCCTAGCTCCCTGTTAATTTTGCAAAATTTTTGTAGAATAGTGTTTAATTTGGTCCAGACAAAGACGTCGGGCTGAGTTGGGTTGTTTTTGAAATTCCAGATACCAACGGCAGGTCCATTCCAAAGCTTCTTCGATCTTAAGCAGCGGGCGCCAATCCAATCGGTTTTCGGCCTTTTTTGTCGACAGTCTTAAAAATTTGGCTTCGTGCACGCGCTGGGCTTGGGTATCGATTTCCCATCGCGCACTTTCGCTCCAAAGTTTTGTCATGGTGTCGGCAATTTTGTGAACGGGCCACGCCGATTGCTCCAAAGGGCCAAAATTCCAAGCTTCGCCAAACTTAGGACCTTCGGTAAACAATTTTTGGGCTAAGGCTAAATAGCCCGCAAGCGGTTCTAAGACATGCTGCCAAGGCCGGATGGAATCTGGATTTCTAACAACAACAGTTTGGTCGAGGACTAATTTGCGGACAATGTCGGGAATCAGACGGTCTGTAGCCCAATCTCCCCCGCCAATTACATTGCCGGCTCGCGCTGTACCGATGCCCACCGAAGAATCTGAAAAAAAAGATCGGCGCATGGCCGAGGTCACGATCTCGGCGCAGGCTTTGCTCGAAGAGTAGGGGTCGTAGCCGCCCAATGGATCTTCTTCGCGGAACGGCACATTAAGTTCTGGATTTTCGTAGCACTTATCGGTGGTGACCACGACCACTGATTTTACTGACGCAATTTCTCTAAGAGATTGAATCAGGAACAGGGTTCCCATGACGTTGGTCTCAAAAGTTTCAATGGGATTGGTGTAAGATAAGCGCACCAAGGGTTGCGCCGCCATGTGAATAACAACTTCAGGTTTTGCTTTTTGAAGGCTGTGCTTCAGCTGATCTTGATTCCGGATATCTCCGTATTCAGATTTCAAGAGTTTTGTGAGCTCCGCCGATTCAAATAGGGAAGGCTTCGTATCCGGAGGTAGTGAGTAACCCGTAACATCGGCACCCAGTTCGCAAAGCCATAAAGCAATCCAGGAACCTTTAAATCCCGTATGGCCCGTCAGAAAAACCCTGCGGCCCTTCCAAAAATCTTGGCTGATCATGTCCAAGTCTTCCAAGGAGCTTGATTACTTTTCCAAAGATCCTCGAGATGAGTTTTATCCCGCAGGGTGTCCATCGGTTGCCAAAAACCTTTGTGAACGAACGCCTGCATTTCACCCTGTCGAGCCAACTGTTCCATCGGCTCGCGTTCCCAAATTGTCGAATCATCCTTTAAATATTTCAGGACTTTCTTGTTTAAAACAAAAAAACCGCCGTTAATGAAGGCTCCGTCCCCCGAGGGCTTCTCTGTAAAGTTCAGTACTTTGGTGCCTTCAAAATTCACCATTCCGAATCGTCCCGGGGGCTGCACCACTGTGACGGTCGCCATTTTACCGTGGTTTTTGTGGAACTTTAAACTTTGACCGATATCGACGTCGCTGACACCATCACCGTAGGTAAAACAAAAATCTTCGTTTTCAGTTAAGTAAGGCTCCACTCTTTTCAGGCGACCGCCGGTCATAGTTTCTAGGCCGGTATCCAAGACGGTGATTGACCAGGGTTCGGCACTGTTTTGATGAACTTTCATGCTGTTCGTTTTTAGATCAAAAGTGACGTCAGACGTGTGCAAAAAATAATTCGCAAAGTACTCTTTAATCACGTAGCCCTTGTAGCCACAACAAATGACAAAGTCGTTGATTCCATACCTGGAATACATTTTTAGAATGTGCCAAAGAATTGGTTTGCCGCCAATTTCAATCATGGGTTTGGGACGGGTGGTGCTCTCTTCGCTGATTCGAGTACCGAGCCCGCCGGCCAGGAGTATGGCTTTCACTGACTCTCCCTTTTTTAGTAATGCAAGGTGCTTAAGTCTATGGTCCCTGGCTGGGACCAGTCAAATTGAATTTCCACTCTTGCTCGCGGCCATTTTTGTGCTATCGATGTAGGGTGCGTAACGAAAAGAAAATCATCTGTATTGTGACGCCTTGTTTTAACGAGGCTGAGAACATTATCCCGCTCTATGAAGCCCTGAAAGCAGAGACCGCGAAGCTCTCAAAATACGAGTTTTTGCACTTGTTTATCGATAATGATTCCACCGACGCCAGCCAGGACCGGATTCGTGAGCTCGTGGACCGAGACTCAAGGGTTTTGGCCATTTTTAATGCCCGTAATTTCGGTCATATTCGGTCACCTTTTTATGGAATTCTGCAG
>JAYUPS010000124.1:0-4185 GCA_043759945.1 Bdellovibrio sp. | reverse complement strand
TAAGTTGTCGCAAATCGGTTTTCACGTCGGTTGGGATTTTTGTCCCGCCGGAACCGGTGTAGGCCAAGATGGTCTCCGATTCGTATTCCCGGTAACATTTTTTTGCCACCGGATGGCTCGGGTATTTAATAATGCATTCCCGCAGATACAGGTCTGCCAGCGAATAGAAAAAAGTATTGCTGATGTAACGATCACTTATCGCTAGGTAATACAGAATATCGGGTATGACTTTGGATTGCGGGTTCTTTAACAAGTATTCGTACATTATCCCTGAGACATGAAGGTAATTGACGATATTGGGATCCCCCGCATTGTCCAACTGGGAAAGCAAGCTCGTGTCGAGAACCTCTTGAACGTGTTTAATAATTTTCTCATCGTTTTTTGGGTCAAGGGTTTTTGTCAAATCTAGGGTTGGTTTCTTTTGCAATCCCTCCAGGGCTCGGACCCACTCGACGACATTGGCCCGCACGTAAGCCGGTAATTTTTGGTTTCCCAGTTGGATCTTAAACTTTTCTAAAGCCTCGGTCGGGTTTCGTTTTATTCGGACATAATAGACGAGCTCTCGTTCAAAAGCAGACTCGATTTCCCGCGGCTCGTATTTATTCGCGGGGAATTCGGCAATCAGGCTGTCGTAAACCGGAATCGCCTTTTCAAAGGCACGGGTTGCAAATAAAAACTCAGCCTGATCGAACTTCGAAGAAAAGGTATTGGGGTTGGTGAAGTCTTCAAAATCGCGGCTTTTGGTTGGAATCTGGGTGTGGCAACTCATGCACACGGATACTGTGGAGCCTAATTGCCAGCGAGCAAAGGATTTGTTTCCGACCCGGAACAGGCGTTCCGTGTCGACGATGTAGTTTTCTAAGACTTGTTGGGAAAAGCGATAATTTTCTTTTTGTAATTCGGGGTCATGTTTGGAAACGTTGGCTAAATTTGCAAACTGTTTTAAGAGTCTCGAAATCTCAGCGTTATTTTTTGGATCCAGGAACTTTTTTTCGGAAATCATAAATTTCTTCAGCGCCGTCAATTCCTTCAAAAAACTGTTCATCAGGGGTTTTGTGATTCCGGTTTTTTCCGGGGACACTTCAGCGTTGGCTATCCAGGCAAGCAGCACACATAAAATAAATATTGGTTTCATAGAATCTCCATTTCCGTTTCGTTAGGGTAAAACAAGCACGGACTTATTTCCCGAGCGTAAAAGAGTTTCAGTCACTCTGCCAAAAAAGCGGCGGGAGACTTTGCGCGGGGTCGGGGAGACGGCCACCAAATCAAAGAACTCCGAATGATTTTTAATTTTTTCATTGATCGACCCAAGAGCCGTGTCCACTTTTAATGTCGGAAAGCTTTTTTCAAAGGTTCGGACTTTTCGGTCGTCTTCGCCTTTGGAAATCCGGTAGATCCGCGCATAGGCTGCAAAATCCAAAGTCGGTACGGGCTCTTGATAAACATGATAGAGCTCCGACTTGGTTTTGAGTGATTTTTGCAAGCCTGCCAGGAATTTGATCATTTTGGCTGATTTAGCGGAGAGGTCACTCGGCACCAGAATATTTTTGGGAAGGGTATTGCGTTTACCCTTGTGAATCCAGGTCGGGTAGGGGGAATCGAGAGCCACGCGTTCCGCGTTACTTCCCAGGAAAAATCGGGCCACGGCATTGTGTCCACGGTGACCGACCACAATTAAGGGGTGCTTAAACTTTTTTGCGGCGGCAATGATCTCTTGGTGGGGAGTTCCGAAGCGGATCAAAACTTTGCTTCGGGGAGGTAGCTTGTAGAAAGAACGAACCGCCTTCTGGTAAAAATCTGTGACATAAGGTTTTCTGTGAGCAAAGGCAGGTGTGAAAAGATTGGCCTCAGGAAAGACATAAACAAAAACGAGGGACGCCTTTAAGCTCTTTGCCAAACTTTGCGCCTGTTTAACAAATAGTTTTGAATAGGGGGAAATGTCTGCGCCGACGACCAGAGTTTTAATGCTTTTATTTGTCATTCCAGGTCCTGTGTCAGTTAGGGCTTTTTGTTAGGAATCGTAAACTTTAAAGTCTCACTTTGATTGTTAAGCTTCGTGGTCACTTCAAGAATCGAAGCTCCAGAAAGATCTAAGGGTTCAGCCATGGTAAAATAGTCTCCGTGACGGTCGATTTTTAAAGCCCTGCCGGGGGCCAGGCTGGCGTTTCGAACTTGAATGGAAAAATCCTTTAGATTTACGGCGGCTTGCTCGTGACCGGCAATGTAAATACGAAGCGGTTCCCCCAAGACTAAGCGAACGGTGGCAAGTTTCCCAACTTGCCTGTAGGGATCGGACTGATTCCAATTCGAATTCAGGCCGGTGGATTGCGCAGAGCTTAAACTTAAACAAATCAGTACGCTGGTGAGGAGATTCATGAAATTCAACGATGCAAGAGAACTGCCGGTACCAAAGCCAATTCATTGATTTAAATCTTTGAGATTGATTGCTTCGGGGCACATTGCCCCGGGGGAGAATAATAAGGCCACAGGGATTGTGATTATGTGGATTTTGAAATTTAGGTCTAACTAGCTTGGTCAAGCCTCTGCGCCAGACAAACGGCTTGGGGCTCAATTACTTTCGATTTACCAAATGTTTCAGGGACACAATTCCGCTATTCTTTCATGATGCTAAATAAATTCTCTTTTGAAGTTCAGAATGTTTCAAAAAAATATGGAAAGTCAGAGGTCCTTCGCAACATTAAAATGGAGTTTCAGGGTGGCCAGTTTGTCTCGTTAATGGGAAAAAATGGCAGTGGCAAATCGACCTTAATGAGACTGTTAGCGAAAGAAGAGCTCGCAACAACCGGCAACGTCCTATTCCAGGGACAGTCACTTTCTAAGACTGATTTGGACTTAAATTCGAGTTTGGTTTTTATTTCTGAAGACCATGATCTGCCTTTTCATGTACCTTTAAGTTGGTGGGCTCAAAGATACAGATCAATGTATCCTGATTATGACCAAAGTTTTTCAGATCGTTTGTTGAAAAGTTTGGAAATTACCTTGGACAAACCTTTTTCTTCGCTTTCACGCGGTCAAAAAATGAAAGCCCTTTTTGCTATCCAAGCTCCAAAGAAGCCGATGTGTTATTTTTTGGATGAAATTACGGCTGTTCTGGATGCTGGATCGCGATGGACTTTGATGCAATTTCTAAAAGAGGAATCCGAGCGAGGTGCCTTGGTATTGATGAGTACGAATATCGCAAGCGAAATGAATGGCTTTGCAACCAACCTATTTTTTTTAGAACAAGGACGCCTGGTTTTTTCGAGTGACTGCAAAAAACTTGGCGATTTTTTTAAAAAGATTAGAATTAGTGGAAGCGCAGAAGAAATAGCTCGTAAAAAAGTTGAAGGGCTTGGTGGAAAAAGGATTCAATTCAACAGTGATAATACATGGACCTATTTAATCGAATACTCCAAAGTTGCAAACCTAGGGAATTTGAACCACTTAGATGACAACCGAGAAGTGACCGTTTCGGACGTGCAGTATTACTTTACTGGTGGGGAGGGTAGCCTGTGAGGTCATTAAAAATCGATATTATTCTGCGCCTTTTAATATTTCCTTTGGGTGCATGGGTTTTAAGCGCGGTGGTGTGCATTTGGGCTTTAGCTACTTCGACCAGTCACTCAATCAAAGAAATGCCTGCGCTAGCACTTTTTTGCCCCAGCGCTATTCTTTTCTATTGCATACTTATTCAGCGCACGCTGGACCCCATGAATAGTCGTTGGATAATTTTCCTAAAACGCGAGACAGGTAGCATTCGACAGTTCTGGGATACAGTAGCAAAAATAAATTGTATAATTTCCGGAGTCGGGTTTTTCCTTTTCTTTATAGTACCCTTATTTATTTTCGATGTATTCTACAATGTGAAGTGGGAACAACTTTCACTGCATCTTTTTTGGATCCTAATTTTCGCTCTGGTCGCACCAGTGGCAGCTACTTTCGATCCCAAACTCAATCTTCAAAATCAAAACGAAGTGTTTAAAAAGCCTTTTCGACTTCTGCTCCAGATCATTGGATACGCAATCTGGCTGCTGGCTTTTTTCATGTTGTTTTTATTCTCGCCGCTGGCGGGGATACAGTTCTTACTAATTTCAATTGGCATTAAATTTTTCTTTAGCAATATTCTCCTTAAAAATAGTTTTGGCTTATTAGTGAGAAGAGCTGCCTTTTTAAAATATCTACTTG
>JAYUPS010000123.1:0-4204 GCA_043759945.1 Bdellovibrio sp. | reverse complement strand
TCGCGCTCGCGTCGCTTTGACGGGATTAACGGTTGCGGAATACTTCCGTGACGTCAAAAAACAAGACGTTCTATTTTTCGTTGATAATATTTTCCGTTTTACCCAAGCGGGTGCAGAAGTTTCGGCCCTGTTGGGTCGGATTCCGTCGGCGGTTGGTTATCAGCCGACACTTGCTTCAGAAATGGGTGCGATGCAAGAGCGGATTACCTCGACAAAAACGGGCTCCGTGACTTCGGTGCAGGCGGTTTACGTTCCGGCGGATGATTACACGGATCCAGCTCCCGCGACGACTTTTGCCCATTTGGATGCGACGACGAATTTGGATCGTGATATCGCGGCTCAAGCGATTTTCCCGGCCGTGCATCCGTTGACTTCTTCTTCACGTATCTTGGATGCATCAATTGTCGGCGACGCTCATTACAACTGCGCTCGCGGAGTCCAGACCGTTCTTCAACGTTACAGAGAGCTTCAAGATATTATCGCGATCTTGGGTATGGATGAGTTGTCCGAAGAAGATAAGCTCGTGGTCACTCGCGCTCGTAAAATCTCTCGCTTCTTGAGCCAACCGTTCTTTGTTGCTGAGCAGTTCACCGGTCTTCCAGGCCGCTATGTCGACATCAAAGACACGGTTAAGGGGTTTCAGGAAATCTTGGACGGAAAACACGATGCGCTTCCTGAGCAAGCTTTCTACATGGTGGGAACGATTGAAGAAGTGATCGAAAAAGCCAAGAAGCTAATGTAATCCAAAGGAGCGCCTGTGTTTAAATTAGATTTTCTAACCCCTGATTCTGTGATCGTGCTTGATCAAGAGTTGTCGGAAATTACTCTGCCGGCTTATAAGGGCGAGCTCAATATTCTGCCTGGGCATGCTCCGTTAATGACGACCCTGACGCCCGGGATCTTGAGCTACAAACTAATTAGCGGGGAAGCTAAAAAATTTGCAATCAGCTGGGGCTACTGCCAGGTTTCTGAAAAAGGCGTTTCCGTATTGGCTGAAACGGTCACAACGGCTCAAGAGATTGTTACCAACAAAGTTCAAGAGAGCTTGCGTGCCGTTGAAAGTAAACTTACGGCTCAGATGTTGGATGACGTGGAGTGGAAGCAGACTCAACTGGAGATCGCTCGATTGCGAGCGGAGCTAGATTTATCGGCGCGGCCTTAAGCGGACTTAGGGCAGCTGGACCACTTCCGGGCCGTAAATTTTGGCTCAACAGCTCAGGAATATCCCCATTGTTTGCAAAAATTTGAATTTCTAACGGAAACTTTTGTTTAAAGAGTGAAGGCCGAATCTGATTAATCAAAAGGGTTCGGCTTTTTATATTCTCAGGCATTGCTTTGGCTTGATTGTATTCTTGCTGGTTGCGCACAAATAAAATCAAACGGCCATTTTCGTCACAAAAGTCGGAAAAATCTTCGGCATCGACAGATGCCAAAGAAAGCGGAACCGTTTTTTTCAAACCATTGTAGAAACCCTGACCGAAATCTTTTTGGGTCGGCAACAAACAGTATCGGGTCGCTTTTGCCGCTTTCAGAATTTCAAGCTGTTGGGATATATTCAACTCGGTGATTTTTCGAACAATATCTTTGTAGGAATCCGACGTGGTGGCCTGTAGAAGCTTTTCGTTGGCGTTCGGAAAAACTTCATCTGTCGGCAAATGAGCCTTAATTTTATGAATTCGCTCCAGCCGTAAATCAATTTCGGCCATGCTGATGCGCCCTGATTTTACAGCGTTGATAATTCCTTCGACCGCGATTTTTTGGCGGGCGCGAGACCAAGAAACCATGATCAAGTCGGCGCCGGCTTCAAAAGCCCGAATCACGTTTTCCTGAAAATCATTGCTTGCTCGAGCGCCCTCCATCATCAAGTCATCTGTCATGATTAGGCCCTGATATCCCAAGGTTCCACGGAGCAAGCCGCTCACAATAGATTTCGAGAATGTTGCAGGCACCATCGTGGGATCTAGTTTTGGATAGATAAAATGCGAGATCATCATCGCGGAAGTTTCTAATTTTGCAAAAGCCTGAAACGGCGGTAAGTCTTGTTTCCAAAGTTCCTCGACACTGACGCTGCGTCGAACCAAAACTTTGTGCGGATCATTGACGACGGGTCCCAATCCCGGGAAATGCTTTCCCACGGGAATTACTTTTGCGGCCCAAAGCCCCTGCGCAAAAGCGACGCCCATTTTTGCAATACTGTCGACGTCTTGCGTGTACGCGCGAGAGCCTAAAAATGAATATTGATTTCGAGCTCCCACATCAAGAACAGGTGCCAAATTCATGTTGACGCCGAATTCCCGCAAGGCCGCACCCACCGAGACTCCAAACTGTTTCGCAAGCGCCGGATCCTGAGTTTTTGCCACGGCCCAAGGGCTTGGCATCTGAGGGAGCAGGGGGATACGGGAAACTTGCCCTCCTTCTTGGTCCAAAGCGATAAATGCCGGAAGTTCAGAAACCTGTTTTGAGAGTTTTTGCATCTCCCGCACCAGGCTGGAAAGCTGAGCATTGTTTCTCATGTTTCTTCGGAACAAAATATAGCCACCGGGACGGGTTGCTGTCAGATGCGCCGCCGAGTCTTTTGAAAGCTTGTCGGCGTTGTCAGAAACCCCAAAAATAAAAAACTGACCGACCTTGGTAGAGAGGTCGCTGGCACCACAAACTGGAGTCAGGGCTAGAATCAAAAGAAAAGGATTCAGATATCTTTTCACTATGACAGAATAGGTTAAGTACAAAAGATAGGCTTCAGATGCTAGGTCGAGCGAGACTAAAAATGGACTTACGAAGGAAACTGGTAACGGCATCTTTATGCGCGTCTTTAGGATCACCCGTCCTGGCGCAAGAAATTTCTACCCAAGATTACGAACCGGCATCAAAACATGAAATTAGGGAATTAAAAGTAACCGGCAATGGTCTTATCGAAATTGTTTACCCGGCCGAAGTCTTGGCACCCTATAAAGAACGACGACCCGACCATCAATTTATTTTTCATTTCCAATATGAAAATCTGAAGCCCGCGGGCTTGGGTTCCGCAGCAATTATGGGTCTTAATCTTGGATACAAATACAATGTGCCGGTGGTCGGTTTAGAAATTTCGGGATTCTTTGGCTCCGGGGGATCGGCGGGTGGGTCCAACGGCAGCAGCTATTCGGTGCAGAAAAAGGGTGTTCGCGCCGCCGCAGTTTTCGATGATTTTATGAATGAGCCCTATGTCGCACCCTATTTTGGATTGCAAATCGTAAAGTGGGACTTTGATGAATCTAGTTTGTCGGGAAGAAATTCGGCAAGCTTAGATCCCACGCTGGGCACCCAGGTGGGGCTTTTAATTCAGCTGAATTGGCTAGAACCAAAAACGGCTCTCAATGCTTTGAACGAAGACGGGCTGAATAATTCGTATTTGGATTTATTTCTGCAACAGTATGCTTCGACCAAAGGGGTCAATCTTGCAACCTCGTTCAACTGGGGCGCCGGTTTTCGTATGGAATACTAAAGCGCCAGTTGATAATCGATCTTGATCTGTCCCTCTTCGCGGGCGTCTAAATTACAATTCGCAGGTTTACAATCCAACTCGAACTGCCTTTCTACAATTTCTTTGGCATTTACTTTTAAAGCTTTTTGTAGCGCTTCTATCAAGGGAGTTTTTTTATCATCCGTCACCGCAGTTTGGTTCAGCAGCTTCAGAGTTCGCTGAACCGTGGCTGCGATCTGCGTGTGTTTTTCTTTCACTTTCGAGTACGTGAAGGAATAAGCCACGTGAGCGCAACCGCCACCGGCAAAGGCCACTTCAACGCCGGATTTTAAAACGGCTTTTTGAGAGACCATTTTTGCGACCTCATCTCGTTGTTGAATTTCAGCACTTCGAAAATTTTTCGAGTTCACATCGAGCGGGGCCTTAAAGTCGGCAAAATTCATAGTGCAACCCGCTTTTTCAATAACCGCCGGCTGTAGGGCCACATCTTTCGATGCGCATGCGGGAACAAACAGAAAAGAAAAAGGCAATAGGTATTTCAAAGTGATCTCCGGGTTAGGTACTAGTTAATAATAAAATTCAAGAATTGTGGAGTTAATACTTGGCCTCCAAAAGCACTGATGTGATCGCCATCAAAAAAAAGCGGCTTCCCTTCGGAGAAAATATCACAAAATCCAGAGGTGTTTTTGGGGCACAGCAGATCAAAGGGGTCCCAGAGCCTAATTTCAGAATCCATAGCGA
>JAYUPS010000122.1:0-11406 GCA_043759945.1 Bdellovibrio sp. | reverse complement strand
TTGGCTGTTATGCCGGTGCGAGCACCGCTATTACCAAGTGTAGTTCAAAGAAGCTTGGGTACCGAAATCTACGGAGCTCATAGTTCCGCCACCAGCAGCCAGTGAAGTATCGATAAACATTTTTCCGAATTTGAATCCAGCGCCCAAAGCCGCTGTTGTGTCGTTTAAACCTGAAGTTTCAGAGGGTGTTGCGCCTTCAACCTTGTTGTTATTGATCAACACAGATTGTTGGACGCTACCACGAAGAACCAACCAAGTCGCTGCATCGGCTTCGATACCCGCGTAAAGTGGCAAGTTGCTTGTTGTCGTTTTTTCTTCAGGTGTTGAAGCCGCTTTTGTGCTCAACATGTTGTACTTCAAACCATAGAAAAAGTGAGATGCGTCACCCTTGGTTTTTGACTCAACACCAACAGTGATCAACGAATAAGTCAGCTTTGTGTCCGTAGTTCCGTTATTGATTTTCCCAGAGCTCTGGTCAACGGATCCGTAGTACAGAAGATCGCTCACCGCATACTGACCACCCACCAAAACAGACATATCGTTTTTGGCACTTGTCGCTGGAGTTCCGCTGTTTTTAGCTTCGCCCATCAGACCAAGACCCAAATAAGCTTCCCAAACATCTGTCGCTGCACCCAAACGGATTCCCGTAGTCGAGGTCTTACGGTTGTTGGTTTTGTTTTCTGCGTTCGAATAGACCAGAGAAGCCGCGTAGCGCATGTCACCGTTTTTTTGACCGTAGAACAGCTCAAAAGGATTCTGCTCTGTGAGCAATCCCAACCCAGCTGTATTTGCTATTGTTGTCAGACGTGCAAAACCTGGTGATTTGTGACCTAGATACACACCGTACTTGGCGTCGCCGTGCGAACGGAAGATTCCGCCCTCTTCGTTTCCAGCAGCTCCGTACTCGATCGTCAGCATGTCGCTGAAACCGAACATCTTGGCTGGATTGACAAACACGTCTTGGACGTCGTCAGCTTTCGAATTCGAAACTCCAACGACCGCGACGCGGGCTTTGGATGCGAATGCAGACGCTGACAGGAGAGTCAGAGCTACAAACAATAGTGTCTTTTTCATTGTGATCCCTTTCATTTGTTGTCCTTACGACAATCTTTTGTTTAAACCGAACCTTTAGTTCATTACCAATGACTTGAATCGTAATAATAAGAATTAGTGGAATCAACCAACTTTTATTCTGCCAAGTTGTAACCCCAAGCCACTTTCCGCAGTTCTGCACATTCTTTTGACTGTGATTTTTAATCCTCAGCTGTGCGAGCGAACAAGTACAAAGTCTTGCTGGAAGCGGCTTACAGCGTTTTTTTCTATGTCTCTCAAAGATTGATTCTCGAGCAAATGCTCAAGAAACAGGAAGCTTCGCAGCCGATAAACCACAGGACGTAAGTCCAGATTGATCGCAATGCAGAGTGATAATTTGCGCATGACGCTACGAATTTGGACCTGTGCGCGGATTGTTAGGCCTCTTTTCTAGTTCCTTTTGCTAGGCTCGCTAGCTTAAGAGGACGGCATTTTTGAGTAATACAGCAAAACAAAAACATTCACCGACACAAAACGGTTTAGTAAAAAGACACCCCGACGGATTTGGATTTTTCATACCTGATGATCCAGAACTTCCTGACGTCTACATTCCCCGAAATTCTATGGAAGGAATCATGACTCAAGATCGAGTCATGGTTCGCGTAGAAAAAGAACGGGGCACCCAGCGGTTTCGCGGAGACATTGTAAAAATCTTGTCGCGTGGACAAGCCAAAATTGTTGGTCAGTTCACCCCCTACCCCAAGGGCGGTGGTTTTTTAAAAGATGACAACAAGGGCTGGGGCGCCGATTTGCAAATTAAAGTCGACGACACTTTGGGCGCGAAAGAGGGCGACTTGGTGGCCGTTGAAATAACGAATTATCCCGACAAGGGCACGTTTACGGGCAAAGTTGCAAAAGTCATTGGCGACATTGCAAATCCCATGAACGACATTCAGCGGGTTTTGTTCACGCAGAATATCCCGCACGAGTGGAGTAAAGCGACTTTGGCGGAGGCTGAAAAATTTAGCGATCAAGTGAATCCCCGCGATATCGCCGGAAGAAAAGATTTGCGCGCCAAACCCTTCATTACAATTGATGGCGCCACCGCCAAAGATTTTGACGACGCGATTTTGGTCGAAAGTTCCGGGAAAGGTTGGACTTTGTGGGTGGCGATCGCCGACGTCAGTCACTACGTGAAGCCCGACACCGCGATGGACAAAGAAGCTTATGAACGCGGAAACAGCGTTTACTTTCCCAATTTTGTCGTACCCATGCTGCCGGAAAAATTAAGCAATGGCTTGTGTTCATTAAATCCCAAAGTGGATCGTTTGGTTTTGGTGGCCGAGATTCATTTGGACTTTAACGGCGAAACTCAAAGAACAGAATTTTACGAAGGCGTCATTAACAGCCACGCACGCGTGACCTATGGCGAAGCCCAGGAAATCGTCGAGGGTCGATCCTTGGCCAAAATTTCACACGTGGAAGAAGAAATCAAACGTGCCGCCGATCTGGCAAAAATCTTAATGACCAAACGGTTTCGCGAAGGCTCCTTGGATTTAGAAATTCCAGAAATTCAAATTTTAATAGATGAAACTGGAACTCCGGTCGACATTGCCAAACATGATCGTTTGTTTGCTCATCGGTTGATTGAAGAGTGCATGTTGGCCGGCAATGTGGCGGTAGCCAAGTTTTTAGCAGACCACGAGGACGCCGGTTTTTACCGCGTTCATGAGCCTCCGAATCCACAAGCCTTAATGATGTTGGAAAAATATCTGCACAATTTTGGCAGCACGGCCAAGCTTGCGGGCGGGAGCCTGCAAAAACGCCTGACCAAGGCTCTCGAAGAATTTTCGGGAAAACCAGAAGCACAGATTTTAAATATCCTAACCTTAAGATCCATGGCGCAGGCCAAGTACACTTTAAATAATTTAGGACATTTTGGTTTGGGTTTCGAATTTTACACGCACTTTACCTCGCCCATCCGTCGCTATCCGGATTTGATCGTGCATCGCCTGCTTAAAAAGCAAATTCGCGTGCCGGGTTACGCGGCTATGAGCGAACAAGATCTGGCAACGGCCGGAACCATGCTGTCGGCGACGGAGCAACGAGCGGCTAAATCAGAACGTCAGCATCAGGCCATCAAAAAAGCCAGGTACATGGAAAAGTACATTGGCGAAGAGTTTGACGGAATTATATCCTCGGTCACCAAATTTGGAATTTTCGTTTTGCTGCGACCGATGGAGGTCGATGGTTTGGTTTCACTTGAAAAACTGAATCGCAATCAACGGGATAAAATGGAGTTTGATGAAGAAAATTTGCGTTTAGTGCAGACCAGGTCCGGCCGCGCGTTTGAAATCGGAGACCGCCTTCGCATTAAAGTCGCCGATGCCAATTCGACTTTGGGTCAAATTGATTTCGAACTGGCCGAGGGCGAGCAAGCGGCCGAAAAAGGCATTCGTTTTGAGAAGAAAGCTTCGAAGGGCGGTAAGCCGGCTTTTGAAAAGCGCAATGATCGAGGTCGCGGCAAAGGCGGAGGTTCGAAAAAGAGATCGGCCGCTGCGGCGAAAGACTCGGGTCCAAAGTCTGTCCGTAAATTTGCAAAACCCACGGAGAGCTCATCTGCTTCCTCGAGAAGAAGCTTCCGCAGAAATGACATCGAAGACGAGGGGCCGACAAAAAAAAGATCAGGAAGAGAAGAAAAAGAAGAAGAGAAAGCGGCGGTGAAAGCTCCCAAATCTTCTGCTGGAAAATTTGATCCGGACGAAAAGTTAGCGGAATTGCGCGCTCGCGGTGGCAATGCCGGAGGCGTCAAGGGTATGATCAAGGTCCGACAGAGTCTTCAATTTAAAAGTACTTCGGGCAGCCGTAATTCCACCCCCTCGGGGGGGAAGAAAAAAGGGTTTGGTCGATGATCGGAATTGCTCATTTAACTTATGAGCTTTCCATTTTAACCAAAGCCACCGAACACAAAAATCTTTCCTCGGCCGCTAATTTTGTGGGCTTAAGCCAACCCCAACTTTCGAGATTGGTGCAAAAATTAGAAGCGGAGCTCAAGGTCGTTCTGCTCGACCGGACCTCACGCCGTAAATCGGGATGGACCCAAGAAGCCGATGATTTAGTGAGCGCGTTCCGCAGAGGTATGAGCCGGTTGGAAGCGGAAGTTCTGTCGGTGACGACTAATCGAGATTTGAACGAGCTTCGCATCGGCACTCTCGAGGGACTTTCGGGAATTGCTCTCAGTTACGTCAGTCAATTTTTTGAAAAACTAAAGATCAAACAAATCGATCTCGACGTTTTGGAATACAAAGATCTAGATACTTATTTTTTAAACGGACAGTTGGATTTGATTTTTACGGTCCGGCCGCCAAGCAAACAGAAATTTAAATATTCGCTCGAGGTCGGTTACCAGCAAATGGAAAAGGTCCAGACGAATAAACAATTATTGGTTGTAAGCCCCTTCGAGGTCCTGCAAACCAATCAAAATGACCCGGATGATTTCGAAAATGTCTTCGTCAGCAACTCTTTGGCACTTCGAACCCGGTGGCTCAAAGAGTACGGAGGCACCGGCACCCTGCCCATCGATGCCAAGCGGGGCAAAGGCAAAGGATTTTATTCTGTTTACATGTTGGGCAATGATCTGCTCTCATTAAAGTTGTGGGAACAGATCTGCGAACTGTCCGTCTAAATCAGGCGCCCCAACATCCCTGCATCGGGTGCGGGGCCTGCTGCGCTTCATTCCGCGTCGCTTTTTATTGGCGCGAAGCCAATGTTGATGACACCGAAAAATCCGTACCCTTTGAATTGACCGAAGATATCACAGACCAACAGCGCTGCATGAAAGGGACGAACACAAAACACAATCCGAAGTGCATCGCGCTCAGGGGCCGCGTGGGCAGCAATGCCCAATGCAGTATTTATCAAAATCGGTCCACCACTTGTCAAAACTTTGAAGCTTCGTGGGAGAATGGAAAACACAACCCGCGCTGCGATCAGGCACGGGCACGCCATGGCCTGAAGCCCTTGGGCCGCGAGGACTATGAGGTGCCAGGCTCCGAAAATCCTAAGGAGTTCGACCATGGCTGAGACCAAGGCCGGGAAGCTTATAATAGCAGGTTTATTTGTGGTTGCGGCTTATGGGGCCTTCGATTCTTTTCGGCACCGTGAAATTAGCCAGCCCGACGGAGTGCTTGCTCCCGCCCCACCCCAACAAACGCCAAGCACGCGGGCCCCTTTGAAATTCAAGGGGCAGATCGTCGATTTTTTAGCTGACTACCAAATTCAGGCGAGAGTTTTGTCGACATCGACCTACAGATTTGATCGCGGCGCAAATTTTGCCCCGGTGGATCTGGCCCTGGGATGGGGTCCGATGTCGGACTCTAAAAACCTAACTGGTTTGAAAATTTCTCAATCGGACCGGTTCTATTTTTATGGCTGGGACGGAAATTCTCCACTTTCTGAGGACACGATGCGAACCCACAGCGCCAACGTTCATTTGGTCCCGGCAGATCCAATCGTGGAAAAACAAATCAAAGCTTTGCGTGCGGGCCAAGTCGTTCAACTCAAGGGGCATTTGATTCGGCTTAATTATCTAGACGGCGGCGAATGGAAAAGCTCCTTGACCAGAGAAGACTCAGGGCCCGGAGCTTGCGAATTACTTTGGGTGGATTTCGTACTTTAAGTAGGCAGGAAGCCAGTACAAATTGTCCGAAACCCCAATCGGATTTTCGGAGCCTGGCACCTTATTTCGTTTTTAGGTTGGCGAACGAATTGGCTGCGGAATTGAATTAGGGTCAAACATGCCACGAAATAAAACAATACTCCAATCAGACTTTCCTTACAGTATTGGTGCCCGGTCTATAAATAAAGAATGGTTCAATCTTCCCCTCGATCTGGTTTGGGAAATAATGTCTAATCATCTGCACTCGACTCATCACCGATTTAACTTACAAATTCATGCTTTCGTTTTGATGTCGAATCATTTTCATTTACTGGCATCAACTCCCGACGGAAATTTAAGCCAATGCATGGCCTATTTCATGAAAGCCACAAGTTCCGAACTTACTTTTGCGGGAAATCGGATAAACCAAACCTATTCGGGAAGGCACTACCGAACTATAATTGGCTCGTATCACTACTTCATGAACTCCTATAAATATGTCTACCGGAATCCTGTTAAAGCTGGCCTCTGCGCTAACGTTCAAGATTACAAATTTAGCACCCTTCACGGACTGCTTGGCAATTCAAAACTGATTATCCCAGTCGTCGAGGATACTCTTCTTTTCGACGACGTCGATGGAATCATAAAATGGATAAACGTGGAACCCGATGCTAGCGATTGGAAAACTGTCAGTGATGCTCTTAAAAAACGAGAGTTTAAAATGAAGAAAGGCTCCAAAAAAGGGGCTCTCCACCGATTAGAAAATGAATTACTGTAAAGATCCGGGATTTTCGGACCCTGGCACCTTTTAGCCCAAGAGCTTCAATGCCAATTGCTGCAATTGATTGGTCTGGCCCAAAACCGAAACGCCGGCTTGGAGCAGAATATTGTTTCGGGTCATTTCTGAAGTTTCGGCGGCGATATCTGCATCGCGAATTCGCGAATTAGCGGCCGAGAAATTTTCGTCCTGAACCAACAAATTAGCCGAGGTCGAAACCAGTCGATTTTGAAGCGCTCCAAAGTTTGCGCGGATCGCGTTCACCGAAGTCAACGCACTGTCGATGGTTGTCAAACTTAGTTGAGCCCCCTCTTTCGAACCGATGGTCTCGGCACTCAGGCCGAGGGCTTCGAGAGTGGCGTTGGCCGCCGCCGCATTAAAAGAGATTCGATCTTGGAAGGGGTCATTGTGAACGCCCACTTGAATATCGATGACTCCGCCCGTTCCGTTCAACAGGTCGTAACCATTAAAATTCGTCGAGTCGGTAATACGTTGCATCTCTGATTTTAGTTGTTGGTATTCGACATCCAAAAACTTTCTTTCGGTGTCGCCGATGGTGTCGGAAGCGGATTGCACCCCTAGCTCGCGAAGTCGAATCAGCATATTTGAAACTTCGTTCAAACTGCCCTCAGCCACTTGCACCAGTGAAATTCCGTCGTTGGCATTTCGGTTGGCTTGGCGCAGACCGCGAATGATCGCCCTTAAGTTTTCACTGATCGCCAAACCCGCGGCATCGTCCGAAGCTTTGTTGATCCTTGAGCCCGAAGCCATGCGCTCCAGTGCCGTCGCCATATTGCGATTTGTCCCGATCAAACTTCTTTGAGCATTCAACGAAGGCACGTTGGTCGCTATCCTGAGTCCCATAATTCTCCCTAATCCAAGTCAACGCGTAGCGGTCGACTCATTTTTTCTCACCGTCTTGGCGAGCGCC
Organism: Bdellovibrio sp.; assembly: GCA_043759945.1. Taxonomy (GTDB): domain Bacteria; phylum Bdellovibrionota; class Bdellovibrionia; order Bdellovibrionales; family Bdellovibrionaceae; genus JAYUPS01. The sequence continues at coordinate 4,008 of JAYUPS010000122.1, read as the reverse complement.
GTGCTTGGCTTTATCAGGGCATCCTGCCACTTGTTACTGAATCTTTCGGGTGTGTTTGAAAATGAGATAAGTCCAGATTGTCTCAAAATGATGTCAATAATTTGACGGAGACTTTGTTGACGTGTCTGCAGAAAAAAGTGGGACCTCGTGAGAGATCCCACTACGCAGGAAACAGATTTTCGTGATCAGCACATTACATAGAGAGGCCTAAAGCTACAGAATATCATGGGAGAATGATCAGAGATCAGTAATCCATGGACGATCGCGAACTAAGGAATTAACCCGCGAACGTTTTATTCAGAAGGCCCAGTGCTATATTGGCTGACTGATTCGCTTGGGCAAGAACGGAAGTTCCAGCTTGGAGCAAAATATTTTGTCGTGTCATTTCAGATGTTTCTTCGGCCACATCCACATCGCGGATTCGAGAGTTGGCGGCAGCCATATTCTCAACCGAGTTATTGATGTTGCTGACGGTCGTCTGAAGTCGATTTTGTAGGGCACCAAAGTCCGCTCGCATCGCCGAAACGCTCATGATGGCGCTATCAATCGCCCCCAAAGCATTCTGCGCCGAGGCCTTGTCGGCAACCGACGTCAGATTCATCCCGAGCGCCGCCGAATTGGCATCTGCTTTTGATGAGTCAAACGAGATCCGGTCAATCTCTGGATTATTTCGAATTCCCACTTGGAAATCCATGATGGATCCAACCCCCGCAAGCAACTGAGTTCCGTTGAACTCGGTCGCATCCGCGATACGATCGATCTCTGAGATCAACTGATCGTATTCCACGTTGAGGAACTGTCTTTCAACAGGTCCGATCGTGTCCGAGGCTCCTTGTACACCCAACTCACGAAGTCGGATCAAGATTGAGCTGAGCTCATTCATTGCACCCTCCGCGACTTGAACCAAAGAGATACCATCGTTTGCATTTCGAGAGGCCTGCTTAAGACCGCGAATCTGCGCTCGGAGATTTTCCGAGATCGCTAATCCGGCAGCATCGTCACCCGCTCGATTGATTCGGTATCCTGAAGCGAGCTTTTCCATGCTCTTATCAAGACCCAGTTTAGAACCGTACAATACTCGCTGCGCATTGAGCGACGCGGTATTGGTGTTAATTCGAAGTCCCATAATCTCCTCCTTGAGAATAAAGAGCCTTACTAGCTCTTGTGGGATACATATTTACTTAAGGTACTGATCGGCTCGATTTGAGAATCCTAAAGTGAGACGTCGCATTTTTATACACTTCTGGTCTTTAGTCGTAGTTTCCATGTCTATATATATGTTTGATAAACCTTCCTACTGAACTTACTGTGAACGGAATGATACTTAGTCTGTTGCTTGCTTCGAATTTCGTTTTTGCCCAAGGGACCCAAAAAGTCGAGCCGCCGATGACGCCAAAGCGCTGGGCACCGGCCCCCGACCGGTGGAGATTTGGAGTGGGCGCGTCCTATGGTTTGATTTCCAAGTCGAGCTTTTCTCAGGTCAACGAGTCCACAAGCCTCAACGCGGTGGTGGTGGATTTAAATTTCGAGAACGCACTTTCACTGGAGCTTGATGCGCGACAGAGTGCGCCGAATTCTTGGGGGTTTATCGGCGGTCTAACTTACGATCAAGATCGGAAAGTGACTGGGGGAAAGATCGTCGACACGGGCTCGACTATTTCGTTTCCGACTTCGGACCCGTTTAAAATTCAGTTCATCGTTTTTTCGGGCAACGTCGTTTATCGTTGGAACGAGTTCTACCTGCCCTTTGGTCTGAATATTAATATTGCCAAATACACTTCCCCGTCCACTTTCTCAGGGACCCATTCAGTCAACGGAGGCCTGGGGGGTCAACTTGGTGTCGGTTACTACCTGACAGAACATTTTACGGTCGAGGCCCAAAGTCGAGCTACGACCTTCAAACTGAATGTATCCACGAACAGCAATTCCACGGACTACGGCACCGGATTTTTCTCGACATTAATGCTCACCGGAAAATATATTTTTAACTGATGCTTCTGCCACTCACGTTTTTTCCTAGTCATAATGAAAACCGCATGAAATCCGAGGGCGACCTGAAATCGGCTCGGGCGCGATTCTTAAGCCAGCGCCCGACCAATTTAGAGTTTCTTCTCGAGCAACGTTTTTCTTGGATGAACAAGTACACGGATGGCAAAGCTCAAGTCTATGAATTGGGATCCGGTTGCGGCTTTTCAAAAGAGTTTATCAAGAATCCAAATTTTAAAATGACGGATGTTTCGGGCGAGTCTTGGCTGGATCTGCATGTGGATGCCCTGAATCTCCCCTTTCCGCCGGCCAGTGTAGACGTGTTTATATGTTCGCACATGATTCATCACATTGCTTTTCCGGCAAATTTTTTTCGGGGGGCCATCAAAGCGCTCCGACCAAGTGGAATGATTGTGATTTCAGAAATTAATACCAGTTGGGTCATGCGATTGCTTTTATGGACCATGAAGCACGAGGGCTGGTCTTACGAAGTTGATATTTTCGGCACCACCAAACCAACGAATGATCCCAAAGATCCTTGGTCGGCCAATTGCGCGATTCCCGAATTGTTATTTAAAGATCCGAAAAAATTCGAATCGCAGTTCCCTGATTTGAAAATTATTAAAAATGAATTAACTGAATTTTCGATTTTTCCGTTGTCGGGGGGCGTGATTGCAAAAACAAAAACGATTCCCTTGCCGCGATTTGTTCTGAAAATTCTGCATGCTTTAGACAATGCCTTAATCGCACTTTTTCCGAGCGTGTTTGCGCTCGGACGAAAAGTCGTCTTGCAGAAAATCTAGCTATTTCTTATTTTTTCGGCTCTTTTTTGATTCTTCGGCTATTTTTTGATTCTTCGAATTCCGATACTTTTCAACTTAATCGCTTTGTTTGTCGTGGGTGCCACCACCTCAAAGTTCGTATCTTCATAGGATGGTTTACCGAGCAACATGGGATCATTCGAAAAGCCAACCGGTTCTTTTGGAATTCCCAGTCCGTTGACGTCCATTTCCCCGTTACTGTTCACATCGTGAATTACCGCCACCGCGTATTTTCCAGGGTTCAATTGAAACGTGAAGGAATTCAGTCCGGCCAAAGCTTTGGATTTTAACAGGGCTGTGGCTTTTTCGGGTTTATCGGGAAAGCCCGCTGAGCTCTGATAAACCGCAATAAGCAAGTCACCTTTCGACACAGCCACCTTGGGGATTTCTACCGTGAGTGTGGCTTTTTCGGCCTTTGAATTCTGCGAGGTTAAAATCAGGAACAATACAGGTAGGAATGCTTTCATAGATCTCCTCGCTCAATCTCTAAAGCAAGATGCGATCCATTACATCTCTGTGAAACTTAAAGGTTTGAAACTGGTCCCTATGGTTGGTGTTTTAGAATTGCATTTTGTTTTTTAAATTCTGGCAGACACTTTGCGATTCCGTTCAAGCATGACCATCCGATGCCCTTGTTGTGGGAGCTTGCGCAATGTTCTGAACGGATCTCGGCCAATCCGTAAAGACGGCAAGTACCGTAGGGTTTCAGACGGGCAAGTTGTGCAGAGATTCTGGTGTGAGCGGTGCGACAAACGCTTTTCTCAAAGCACTTTAGGTCCCTTTTACCGACAAAAAAAGCGCCACAAGAATTATCCACTCTTAAAGCTCTTGGGCCACGGCTATTCCCAACGAGAAGCCGCAAAGTTCTTAAAGTTAAATCGAAAAACGGTGGTGCGAAAGTTTCTGCTTATGGCATCTCAATGTGAACTTAAACTACAAAAATCACAGCAGTATCAAGCTCTGGCCGTGGAAGTTGAGTTTGACGACCTAGAGACCTTTGAACACACCAAGTGCAAGCCCCTGTCGGTGACTTTAATGGTGGAATATAAAACACGACGGATCCTAGGCTTTGAAGTGGCCCGTATGCCGGCTAAAGGACATCTGGCAAAGATCTCACGAAAAAAATACGGGCATCGCATCGATGAGCGTCCCTTAAAAAGAGCCGAGCTTTTTGAAAGAGTTCGAGGGCAAATCGATCCCT
>JAYUPS010000121.1:0-4240 GCA_043759945.1 Bdellovibrio sp. | reverse complement strand
GCTTTTAGGCGAAGCTCAGCACACCGGTTTTGAAGTTATCAGCGGCGTCGATGTCCGGGCACTTTATGACTGCGCGATCCTGGAAAAATTGAACGTCGGCACCGGAGTCTCTTGGCCCTCTTATTTGACCAATTGGCGCGCGTTTTTAGGACTATTAAAGCCCTAGGTCCAGTCCTGAAACGGACGACAAACCGAAAACTTGCCCTTAAACTGAATTATCAGAATTGTCTGATCTTTTTGGAGGCTCAATGTCGAAGCTGGGTGAGATCCTAGTTAAGCAAGGATTAATTAGACCGGATCAATTGGCTAAAGCCATCGATGATCAACGAAAAAATCCGGGCTCGAAGCTGTCTAATTTTCTAGTGGCGCAGGGAATTTTAAAAGACGGGCAAATCCTAAAGGCGCTTGAAAAACATCATGGTACTCCGGGAATTGATTTAAATACCTTTTCTATTCAGGCGGGTTGCACCGAACTGGTGAATCGGGAATTTTGCGACAAGAACAATCTGATCCCGATTCAAAAAGTTGGTGACACGACCGTTGTCGTTGCTATGTCCGATCCCGGGCAAATGCAAGTGCGCGATGATTTACGTTTTCTGACTCGTCGAAAAATTCAAGTGGTGTTGGCGACTGAGCTTGCCATCGCGGCGGCGATTGATCGGCTTTACGGCTCAAACATGAAAGACATCTCGCGCGAAGTCGAAGCTGACTTAAATGCCGAGGGCGACGGCGTCGAAATTGTGATTGAAAGCATCGACTCCAGCGCGGCAGGCGACGAAGGACCCATTATCAAATTTGTGAATGCGATATTGACCGAAGCCATTAAAAAGCGAGCCTCGGACATCCACTTTGAACCCTACGAAAAAAAGTTGCGCGTGCGCTACCGTTTGGACGGAAACATGATCGAAGCGACCTCTCAGCCTGCCAGTTCCGGGCCGGCGATTGCCAGCCGTATTAAGATTATGTCCAAGCTCGACATCGCGGAAAAACGGCGTCCGCAAGATGGCCGTATTAAAGTAAAGTACAAGGGCGGTAAAGACATGGATTTCCGCGTGAGTGTCATGCCGACCATTTGGGGCGAAAAAGTAGTCATGCGGCTTTTGGATCAATCCAATTTGCAGCTCGACATGACGAAATTGGGATTCGAGCAGGAGGACTTAGATATTTTCAAGGAAGCCATTAAACTTCCTCAAGGAATGATTTTAATTACGGGACCCACGGGATCCGGTAAAACCACGACCATTTATTCGACTCTGTATGAACTTAATAAACCGGACGTGAATATTTCGACCGCCGAAGATCCTGTAGAGTTTAACTTCGAGGGGATCAATCAGCTGCAAGTAAATACGGAAATTGGTCTGACATTTTCAAATGCGCTGCGGTCTTTCTTGCGTCAGGATCCCGATATTATCATGGTCGGAGAGATTCGCGATTTGGACACGGCTGAAATTGCTTTCAAGGCCGCAAGCACCGGTCACTTGGTTGTCAGCACCTTGCATACGAATGATGCCCCCCAAACAATTACCCGGATGGTGGAGATGGGAATCGCTCCCTTTGTCGTAACGTCGACGGTGGAGCTGATTGTCGCGCAGCGATTGGTGGGAAAGATTTGCGAAAGTTGCAAAGCCCAAGTCGAAGTAAAACCCCAAATTCTTTTAAATCTCGGGATCGATGAAAGTGAAGTGAAAGACTACAAAGTTTATCAAGGCCGGGGCTGCAACAACTGCAATAACACCGGAATTCGCGGGCGCTTGGCCATTTTTGAGATCATGCGCATCACCGAAAAAATGAAAGATGCCATTTTAAGTGGGGCCACTTCGAGCCAGATCCGGGTTTTGGCTCGCCAAGAGGGTATGCGAACCTTACGTCGCTCTGCGCTCTTGAAATTGAAACGGGGAGAGACCACAATACAGGAAGTCATGAACTCGTCTGTTAAAGACGCGCTTTAGAAGCGCTTAGTAAAAGACGCGCAGTAGGGGGTTTTGTGAAATCTTTGTGGGATTATGTGGCTAACGTCCAAGAAAAAAAAGGCACTTCGCTTCGGTTTGGCCCGCACCATCCGATTGAATATCAAATCGGGCGCGAATGGACCCCTCATCCGTGGGAATCTCGCCAAGATTTGGTTTCGTCGTATTTGACCGGAGAGCAACGTCGGAAACTGGATCAGGAAAAAATGTTGTCCGGAGTCTTAAGTGCGGCGGCTTACCATTTAAAATATCAAATTTATCAAACGGATGCGGGCCTTTCGGGAACGATTCACTGGCTCAATGAGGGTGTGAAATTAAACGAATGGGATTTGCCACCATTTCTGACCGAGAAAATTCAAAAACAAAGCGGCTTTACTTTAATTTATGGGCCTCCGCGATCTGGTAAAAGCACATTGCTAGCCCGGCTTGCCGAAGATTTTGGAACGGGTTCCCGCCGGGCCTTGCACTTTTCAGACGATCCTGAAATGATTTTAAAGGGCGCCCCTTGCCTTAAGTCCAGTCATTTGCTCAAGATTCAAAACCCAGGACTGTCGGGAGAAGTTTTAATTATTGATACGGATTTGGTTGAAGTTCAAAGAAAAGCCTTTGATCTTGCGATGGAGGGAGCGACGGTGGTGACCGCAATTCCGGCAAGCTCAATTCGTACCGTGTTTTTTCTGTGGTTTGAACGCATGAAACTAGATCCCCTGAAGGTCTGGCCGCTCGTTGCCGAGAACTTTGTTTGTGGTTTGGGTTTACGCCTGGCAACGGGACTGGTGAACCCCTATCAGCCGGTTTTCGAATTACTTTTAAACACCCCTGAAACTAAATCTCTTTTGGCTTCAGGGCAGGTCCAAGGTCTCGTTGATGTTATGAATAAAGGTGGCGATAAGTCCGGTATGAGGACGATGAATCAAGCACTTCTGCAACTTTTGTTGAAGCGCAAGATCGAGCTTCGCGTCGGATTTGAAGAGTCTTCAGATCCCGTGGAACTGGATGGACTACTTAAAAAAGTAGGCATTTGATTTTGATTCGTGGTCCTCGCAGTCGGAGGACAAGATGCCACGTTATATGTTTCAAGCGAAGACCTCATCGGGTCAAGTGCAGTCAGGACAAATCGAAGCCGCCAGCGAAGCTGAAGCGCAAGCAAAGATCCGCGCGCGCTCCATGACGCCGCTTCGGTTGGTTAAAACCGGCGGAGCCGTCAAGCCGGGCGCAGTTAAGAAAAAACCCGATTACGGAATGTTTGGACCCAAAGTGGATTCGCGAGATTTGCAAATCTTCACCCGCCAATTTTCTACTCTGATTAATGCGGGTATCCCCATCGTGGATTCTTTGAAAATCTTGAGTGAGGGAAAACGAAATCCGTATTTAAAAGATGTGACTTCACAAGTCCGAGAAGCCATCGAAGGCGGAAAGCGATTGGGTGACGCCATGGCGGTTCATCCAAAAGTATTTAATCGCTTTTTCGTAAACATGGTTAAAGCAGGTGAAGAGGCCGGAATCTTGGACGGAATTTTACAGCGTCTTTCCATTTACATGGAAAAATCCGAAAAATTAAAAAAGCAAATCAAAGGCGCCATGGTTTATCCGATCGCGATTATTTCGGTGGCGGTCATCGTGGTCACAGGAATTTTAGTTTTTATCATTCCAAAATTTCAGGAACTATACGCCAGTGGAGGAAAACAACTTCCAGAAATCACCCAAATCGTCGTCAACATGTCCAAGTTTTGCACCGAACGCTGGTACGTCTTGATCGGTTGCATGGTGGGGGGTCCCTACTTACTGATTCAGTATTACAAAAGCGACGAGGGCAAAAATACTTTTGATCGGCTATTTATTAGGTCGCCAATCTTTGGTGACTTGGTGCAAAAATCCGCCGTTGCAAAGATGACTCGAACTCTGTCCACTCTATTGTCATCTGGTGTGAGCGTTGTGGAAGCTCTGGACATCGCGGCGAAAACAGCAGGGAATAACGTTATCGAAGAAGCGCTCACGCGCAGCAAAGACTCGGTGATTTCCGGCAAGCCCTTGGCGGCACCCCTGGCAAAAGAAAAAATGATTCCAGAAATGGTGGTCCAAATGATCTCGATCGGGGAGCAATCCGGAACGATGGATCAGATGCTGGGAAAAATTGCGGATTTCTACGAAGACGACGTGGAAAATGCCGTGAAGGCCTTCACCAGTCTTATTGAGCCCGTCTTGATGGTGGTGCTGGGTGGAATTATCGCCTTTTTGGTGATCGCGATGTACCTTCCTATCTTCGATATGGC
>JAYUPS010000120.1:0-4250 GCA_043759945.1 Bdellovibrio sp. | reverse complement strand
GCCAATACAAATCCCGGACGCAAATAATACGAACGAGGTTCGTATCGTTGGGTATAAAACTGTCCGCTTTCAAACGACTGCAAATAAATAGAGGCCGTGCTTGAGATCATCATTTGGTTGGGGTTGTGGGGATTTTCGGTCGAAGAGAATGGAATCACTTCAAGTCGCAGCGGCAAATAGGTGTCACTGGATTCAATGTGAACAAATCCATAAAAATTTCCCCCCAAAGCCTCAGCCAGTTTCTCATTCCGCGGCGGATTGGGTTCCGGCAAATCTTTACGCTGATCCGAAGTCGCTACTAAATTGTAACGACGGGGAAAGAACTTTGCAGATTCGGGGAACTGAATTTCCTTTTTTAAATCGCAACTGATTAATTTTGCAGGGGCCTGATACTGACAACTGAAAGTCGCCTGATCTTTTCGGCTGCACTTGATGCTGGACCGATCTCCGCGGAGTGCGAGTTTTCCCAAGATAAAATTATAAGAACCAGAAGTGAAATGCTCCCGCATGCACCATTTTGATTTCGGAAGTTTTCCACAAAACGAATCATTCTTGTATCCCAGCCGGCCGGCGATGCCGTAGTCTTTTTCAAGACCCGTGCTGGTATTCGAGTCCCCTTTTCGATCACCCAAACCCCGAGCGGTTTGTATTTGAAGAGCTGTTGGCAGCCCATTGCAGGTTCCGAGATACTGGCCATCCAGGGTAGGCACAAACGGCTTTGCATTTTGGATGACTGGTGGCCGCTCCAAAAAATCTTGCGGTTCGTCGGACTCTTGCGTGAGCTCCAGTTCGCCCCAAGCTGACGAAGAGCGGAAATAAACTTTTCCGACGATTTTAGTGTTGCCAGAAACTTTAATAACCTCGGTTGTCATGACTAAGTCATTGTTCGCTTCATCAAAGGTTAAAGCTCCTTCGTCGTAATCATACTTAAGATCTTTAAAAACTTCCGTACGGTATTCGTGGGAAAGATACCCGCCCAGATTTATTTTGAAAATCGCGTTCAGGCTCGGAAATTTGGTCAAATCTTCGGGTGATTCCAAAAAAACATCAGCGACCAAAGCCAGTTTTTCGTTCGGTAAATTGATAACTCCGACGTAGCGCCCTTGCTTGAGTTCCGCTTTTTCGCGCAAAGCGCTTTGAGATTCAAAGGTAGTCATCATGACTAGAAATCCAGAAAATAGCCTTAAGAACATCATAATGAGTTTTTCCCTTTGTGTTTCGGCATCAAAAACGTTTCATGACCTCAACAAGCTCAGTAATTTTTTTCGAGGATTCACTTAAACTCTTAGACTCAAACGCATCTTTCACGCAATGACCCAAATGAGTCTCCAAAATTGCAATTTCAATCCCTCGCAATGCCGCGGAAGCCGCCCTTGTCTGCGTTAAAATGTCAGGACAATACCTGCGCTCTTCGATCATTCGCTTTATGCCCTGCAACTGACCAATCACTCGGTTCATCCGATTAATATGAGCCAGGTGGCTTGGATGCTCGCTGAGTGCGCCATTGGGCGAAACCTTAACTTTTATAGATTTCTTAACTTTTGGTAACTTCATATACCCCCAGTGGGTATATTGACCTTTAACAGAACACGGACTAACGTCAACTCCAATAACAGGAGAATATAATGAAGAATCAAATGACGAAGATCTTAGTTGGAACTTTGGTAGCTCTTAGCAGCGGTTCGGCCTTCGCAGCCGCATTTAACGTGGACGAGCTTCACACGGCGACCAAAGCGGCCGTCGCTGAACTAACAAAGGCTGCTCCCGAACATGTGGCGCACATTTCTGGCTACAAAACTTGGGTCTCGGCCGAAGATGCAAAAGTAAAACTTTATGTTGCCCACGACGGGATGAATATGGAGTTCAATTATTTGTGCAACAGACATCCAGGAACTATTGATTGCCACGTTCAGTAATTTCTTCGGGCCAAGTCACTCGCTTAATGCTGGTGGCTTGGTCCTTTTTAGCACTTGTCTCGTGCCGAGTTTTTAATGACTCCGGCTTAGTCATTAATGGCGAAGGCCCTGGCTTCCAGAAGTTAACGCCGGATATTCAAAGTATTCAGTCCGATTTTGTGAACCAAAGATGTCTCAGTTGTCATTCAGAGCCGACAGTTCGGAACCAAAATGTTTGGCTTGGCGATATTTTCCAGGTCATCGAGGGCAATCCCATAAGATTCCCCGGGGCTCGTCAAAATTTAATTAAGCCCGGCTGTCCCAAACAAAGCTTTTTAATGATAATTTTAAAATCCCAAGAAATGCCACCACGACCCAACCCACCTGTCGACGGTCCGACTTTGAAAATATTAGAAGATTGGATTTTGAGCTTAAGCCCAACCCCGCGAGCCGATTGTGATGGGGATGAACCCGCAGACTAAAGCTTCACCCGCTTCAGCCTCAGGGCATTTGCGATGACCGAAACAGAACTTAAACTCATGGCGGCTGCGGCAATGATCGGGCTTAGCAAGATCCCAAACGTTGGATACAAGATTCCGGCTGCCACCGGAACTCCGAGAGCATTGTAGATAAAAGCGAAGAACAAATTCTGTTTGATATTTTTTAAAGTCGCTTCACTTAAACTTCGGGCTCGGACAATCCCCATCAAATCACCTTTAAGCAATGTAACTCCAGCACTGTTCATGGCGATGTCAGTTCCGGTTCCCATGGCGATCCCCACTTGAGCTTGGGCCAGCGCCGGAGCATCGTTAATCCCATCACCAGCCATCCCGACAAATTTTCCCTCGGTTTGCATTTTTTTAACGATTTCGGCTTTCCCTTGCGGAAGCACATCCGCGAAGAATCCATCCAAGTCTACTTTTTTGGCCACAGCTTGAGCTGTTTTTTGATTGTCTCCTGTCATCATGATGACTTTGATCCCCGCTCTTCGCAGCTCCTGAATTGCCGGGATGGTGCTTTCTTTGATGGGGTCTGAAACGCCTAGAAGTCCCGCCAGTTTGTTATCCACCGCAACGTACATGACTGTCTGGCCATCTTCTCGGAGCGCATCGGCTTGCGATTCAGCATTGCCAAGCGAGATGGAAAGCTCTTCTAAAAGCGCTTTGTTTCCGATGGCAACTTGGTAAATTCCAATTTGAGCGGTCGCACCCTTTCCCGTCACGGATTTAAATTCTTTAACCTCTTGAAGAGATACTCCTTTTTCTTTCGCTCCGGTGACAATGGCGTGGGCCAGGGGATGTTCACTGGCCTGCTCTAAACTTGCGGTCAAAGATAAAAAGTCCTGCTCCGTAATATCACTGAGCACTTTGACAGTGACTAGTTTTGGTTTACCCAACGTAAGTGTCCCGGTTTTATCGATCACCAAAGTATCGACTTTTCGCAGGAGCTCGATGGCTTCAGCACTTCGAAACAGCACACCCATCGTAGCCCCTCGGCCTGTGGCGACCATAATAGACATCGGGGTCGCAAGTCCCAGCGCGCACGGACAAGCAATAATTAAAACCGCAACCGCATTGATCATAGCAAACGCAAGCCTGGGCTCCGGACCAAAGGTAGCCCAAACAGCAAAAGCAACAATCGCAGATAGAATCACCGCAGGTACGAAGTAAGCTGATACTTGATCCACCAGTTTCTGGATCGGCGCGCGCGATCTTTGGGCATCGGCCACCATCTGTACAATTTGCGAAAGAAGAGTGTCTTTCCCGATCTTCTCGGCCTGTATAACCAAAGATCCCGTGCCGTTGATTGTGGCGCCAATTATTTTAGCGCCCGCGGATTTTTCTACCGGAATGGGTTCACCTGAAACCATGGACTCGTCGACGGACGAAGCCCCCGACACTACTTTTCCGTCGACGGGTATTTTTTCGCCCGGGCGAACTCGGAATTTGTCACCAACGTGAATTTCCTGAAGCGACACATCGAATTCCGAACCATCCGCCAAAATTTTTCTGGCGGTCTTTGGGGCCAGACCTAAGAGCGCCTTGATCGCAGAACTTGTTTGCCCCCGAGCTTTTAATTCTAAAACCTGCCCCAACAGGACAAGAGTTACGATCACAGACGCGGCCTCAAAATAAAGTCCGGCTTCCCCGGTCATAGAATCTCGGAATGAATCTGGAAAAATATCGGGAAACAGCACGGCAACCAGGCTATAAATATAAGCAACGCCCACACCCAGACCAATCAAGGTAAACATATTTAGGCTTCGATTTTTAATCGACTGAAAGAACCGTTCAAAAAATGGCCAACCTCCCCACAGAACCACCGGCGTGCTCAAAATGACTTCCAGCCACGGAA
>JAYUPS010000119.1:0-4273 GCA_043759945.1 Bdellovibrio sp. | reverse complement strand
GATAAAATCATTCTGATCGAGGCTGAATTCAACATGCCCGTGGGATTGATCGGCCTGGCGACCTGCAAGCTCTCCCAGAGTTCTAAAAAATTTGAACGCATTGATAAGCTAAATTATGTGGTCTTAACCGGTACGGCCAACGGCTACGATATAGAGAAGATCTCTGCCCGGCCCTTTTGGGATCTGCGCAAACTGAATGAGAAGAACCTGGAACTTCACAGCGAAGCGGTTCGCGAGAACGCCAAATTGGGAAAAGCCGAGGTCTCTACGGAAGTCTGCGCTAACGATACGGCGGCGGGAACCACGCCGGATGTTCAGGGCAAGACGGGGAAGAAGTAATTCGTGGTCATGCTTTGATCCTGGTGGATCTCGTAAATCTCGTAAACACCAACGGATTCATCTCGTTTTAATCGGTTGTTCACAACAAAACCCAAGGCTGTTGGATAAACCTTAAAGGGCCCAATTCCTGGAGAACCCTGGAAAGTGGCTTTCACGAATTTGCCGGCGGGAAGAGTGTCGACTTCGAAGCCCTCGGGCATTTTAGTGGGAAACTGGTCGACCAAACATCCGCCGCGGCTTCGCAAACGGTCTTGATCCACCTGATTGGGATCATCGATATAATTTCCGAATGACAATTGGCAGGGATGTCCATTGCCCCGTGCCCAAGATTCGACTTCTCGAATGGTAGGCACAATTTTATGGTAGGGACCGTAGTGTTTTTTGAACAGGAGCTTTTTGGCCGGTTCTTCGCTTTCAGTAACGACGACAGGTTTAAAATAACCCAGATAATTTGTTAGGTAGATGCCACCGACGATAATTAGTCCGATCAAGGAAATTAGAATCCACTTCATTCCAGATGTTTCCATTTCAGCGAACAGCCCATCGAGGGAACTTGTTCCCGGGAAATAGTTTTTCCCGCAAGCAGATCCAGGGCCGCAAGGTAAAGTTCGCGGCGAGTGACTTTCGAGGATTCTTTCCAATTGTCATCGAGACGTCCACGGTAAGCCAGTCGGTGGGACTGATCATAAACAAAAAAGTCAGGTGTACAGACCGCCCCAAACTTTTTGGCGACCTCTTGAGACTGGTCGTACAGGTACGGAAAGGGATAAGATTTTAGTTTCATTTTCTCGAACGAATCGGCGGGATAATTTTCTGCGTCGTTGCTGGATATGGCCAGCATCGGAATTCCCACCGCGAGCAAATCAATTCCCAATTGCTTCAGGCGATCCTCGATCGCAATCACGTAAGGGCAATGATTGCAGATAAAAACAATGACAAAGGGCTTGCCTGTTCTGAATTCGGATCGGGAATATTTTTTTCCGTCGGTGCCGGGCAATTCAAATTCAGGACAACTTTGACCGAGTTCGCCTGGGGGTGTCGTCAGGAGTGGCATCTTAGAGATCCTGCCACAGGACCCGATGGCCCCCTTGTTGAATCAGATCTCCGGTCGGCAGAACCTGCTCAATCGGAAGCGGCATGGACTGAGATCGATTAATCGCATATTTTAAATTTTCACTTTGATTTAAGGTCAGACCGGTTTCGCACTGGGTAAGGGTCAGAGCGAACTCCATCCAAAGTCGGTCCAAAAACGCGAGCCAATCTGGCAGCTGAAGTGGCACTGCTCCCAAAGCTTGTTGCAAAGTTGTTCCGGTGATCAAGGGTGCCGATCCCAGTAAATTGATGCCCAGCCCGATGATCAGTTGTGTTTGAGACCCCTGCTGTACAATTTCAATAAGTAATCCTGCGATTTTTTTATTCTTCACCCAAATATCGTTGGGAGGTTTCAGCCCCCAATCCGGAAACAACCAGGTGCCCGAAAGAGCGCGGTAAACAGCCAAGCCAATCAATGGGGAAAGCACCGGGCTGGGTGGAGCCCCGAGCGGAATACTCCAGGAACTTAAAAGCGCTTGATCCTGCCCCTGATCCGTCCACGAGTTGGAGCCGCGACCGCGGCCCGCAGTTTGATGTTGGGTTAAGTACAGTCGAACTTGCCCGGGCACCGAAAAAGCTTCACTTTTTGCCCAGTCGTTGGTGCTCGTGACCTCGGGGGAAAAATGACAGTTCACTTGAGCTTTTTGACACCATTTTTGGGTTTCCAGCGATGGAGAAAAGGTGGCAGAAAAAGAAGATGATGAAGAACCAGATGAACCAATCACGGTGAATTCCAATCAAACAAAAGGCTAACATCCGCGCTCGGGGCGGAATGGGTCAGGGCACCCACGCTAATGAAATCAACGCCGAGCCGTGCGACTTGAGCGATACGATCAATGTTCATGTTTCCGCTGGCTTCGGTGTGAATTTTTTCGGGAATAATCTCTAGCGCTTGTTTCAAAAGCTCATCATTCATGTTGTCCAGAAGCAAACGATCCACATTCAGGTCGACGGCCTCTTGAACCTCTTCGATAGTTTTGCATTCGACTTCGATCGGCAGCTGGCAGTGCTCGCGGATTCGTTCGACGGCAGGCTTGATTCCGCCCATGACGGAAATGTGATTGTCTTTAACCAAGATCGCCGAGCTCAGGTTTAGCCGATGATTTTGTCCGCCCCCATGAACCACCGATTTTTTTTCTAAATCCCGAAAGCCCGGGGTTGTTTTTCGCGTATCTAAAATTACCGTTTCGGTTTCTTTTATTTTATCGACAAAATTTCGGGTGAGCGTTGCAATCCCAGAAAGTCGCATTAAGAAATTAATCGCGACCCGTTCGGCTTTTAAAATTTGAATCAGGTCGCCGTGCAGGGAGCAAATGATTTGCCGATTCAGAACTTTGTCGCCGTCTTCGAAATGCCATTTGATTTTTACGGTCGGATCTAAATATTCCATCGACTGTTCAAAAGCGGCCGCGCCCGATAAAACGAGATCTTGTTTGGCGATGAGCTTGGCTTTTCCTGGACGAGGTGTCAGCGCTAAGCTTTCGGTGGTGATATCGCCGTTAGGCATGTCTTCCAACATGGCCGCTTTAATTAAGTCACGTAAGTTCATATAGGCTTAAATCTCTTCGAGACGCTCAGAGTCTTTCAATAACTTTTGTAATTCTTCGCGGACGACACGTTCGGCTATATCCGGAAGAATCTTCCAAGCGATACTTTCAAGCACCTCACGGGCTTGTTGCCGCAGAATCTGCTCGGCTCTTTCGAAATCCAAATTGGGAATAAAGGGATGTGCGGCGACTGTTTCGTCCGTGGTGCTGGCCGCGGGACTGACGCCCGGCTTCGGTACTTCGTCGCCGATGGAGGTCCAAAATTGACCACTTTTTGCGATTTCGGCCTCGGTCGCCTCAAGGGGTATTTCAATATTTTCAAATGAATCTGGAGCTTGCTCCGGAATCTGAAATTTCTGAAGATCACCCCGTGACCAATCGTCGGTCTCTCTGCTGTTATCAAGGGCATTCTTTGGAAGCGGAACATGACGAAAATCATCGCGGTTTTCTGAGTCTTCTTCGAGCAAAACGTCCATCGAGGGCGTCGCGGGCGCTTCACTTTCTTCCAAAAATTCGGGTCGTTTCGGAAATTTCAGATACTCACTGATGGCGTTTCCGGCCAATCGCGGCACCAGGGCTTTAACGACTTCGCGCAATTGGTCCGGATCGAATGGTTTTTCCAAACGTCGGTCGACTTTTGCGGCGGTGGCTTTGGCCTCGTCCAGCTCCATAAATCCGGACCACATCAGAACCACGGGAGTTTGGCCAAGCTTTGGATCGTTTTTTAAATCGGCACAAACGTCATAGCCGGATCTTTTTGCCAAAAGAACATCTGCAAGCATGATGTCGGGGAGAAAGCTTTGCGCCACTGACAAAACATCCAGTCCGATGGGGACTGATTTGACCTCAACGCCGAAGTCTTGCAGAGCCAATTGAATGACTCGTTTGATCGTTGAACTCTCATCCGCCAGTAAGACGCGTAAGGCCATACTTCGAGTTAACAATGCGGTTAAAGCCTAGTCAACAATTAGATCAACCGTCAGAATAACTTTAATGAATCGCATTGATCGGGCCATCTCTTCCACATTCTGGGGATTCTTTCTGGCCGGTCTTTTGATTTTTGTCACCGTGATGATGGCTGTCGATGCCATGGCAAACATGGTCCAATACAATGATGTCGCAGGTAGCGTTTGGCTGCGCTATTACGGTTATTATCTTCCAGAAATTCTTTACCGTATGATTCCGGTCGCAAGTTTGATGGCGACAGTGATGACGATTTCGGTTTTGCAGAGAGGCAACGAGCTTGTTGCTCTGTTTAGTATCGGCATGAGTTTAACCAGAATCGCCGCTCCGAT
>JAYUPS010000118.1:0-11570 GCA_043759945.1 Bdellovibrio sp. | reverse complement strand
TCCCCAGAAAAAGCAATTTTAGTTCCCGGGAGTTCGACGATCATGATAGCCGCGCCGAGGATATGTCCCGCATATTTAAAAGTCGCGCGAATGTCAGGTGCGACTTCGAACGAATCTTCAAAGGCTTTCGGAACAAACAGTTTAAGAGCCGCTTCGGCTTCTTTTTCCGTATACAAGGGCAAAGCCGGGTTGTGTTTAGAGATTTTTTTCCGGGTCAACCATTCGGCCTCCTCCTCTTGAAGATGGCCTGCGTCGGTAAGTAGGATTCGACAAAGGGAGAAAGTAGCCGGCGTGCAGTAGATTTTTCCTTGGAAACCCTGTTTCACAAGCCTTGGAATATATCCCGAGTGATCAATATGGGCATGAGATAGCAGGATTGCATCGATATCCTTTGGATTAATGGGGAATTGATCCCAGTTTTTCAAACGTAGCTCTTTCAATCCTTGAAAAAGTCCGCAGTCGATCAGAATTTTTTGTTTATCGTTGGAAACAAGATACTTGGAACCCGTAACGGTTTCGGCAGCACCCAGGAATCGCAGGCGAAATTGATCGCTCCGAGTTTCTTTCATTTGTGGCCTCCGCAATTTATGTCAGGTACTCCAACGCCGAATTATGGCAAAACGCCCAAAACATTTTCCCAAGGAATAAGGCCTATTTTTTGGGGTTAACCTAGAGCCGGAGACTCGCCGGCCCCTCGTTTATTAAAACTGGGTAATGGTTAGGTTATTTTCGACCGTTCTTACGCCGGGAGCCATCCAAGCTGCTTCTCTCGCATCTAAACTTTCCGCAATGGAATGAACTCTTCCGCTCAATGTCACAGTGTCACCGTGAACCGAAACGCTAATTTTTTTGCCTTCAGCTTCAGCGGATCTTTTTAAAGCTTCTTCTATTCTGGTTTTAATGTCTGACGGTTGAAGTTTAGATTTAATAGTTATGCTGTTTTTTACCCCGCAGACGCCCAAAAGCCCGCTAACAGAATCTCTTGCAGCATTTCTTTGATAGTCCCATTCAGTTTCGCCTCTAAGTGTAACCCAACCCTTTTCAACCGAAACTTTAATGCCCTCAGGGACAGAGTAATTCCACTTGAGTGCATGCAACGCGGCTTCGGCAATTTGTTCATCTGTTTTGTCGAAAATCCCTTTAACTTCAAGTTCATCGGCGACAGCTTTTACACCACCAACCCTTTGAGCAGCTTGTTCAGCAGACGATTTTTCGCTGAAATGGGGTACAGTACCAAGCAAAGTTACAATGCCATTATTTGCGGTCACTTTGATCTGACTTGAATTTATTTTTGGATCCCACATCAGTTCAGTGGTCACGTCGCGTTTTACATCCTCATCAGTTTTATTGAAAAAGTTGAACATATCATTCTCCTTGGTTTTTGGTTCACTGGGGCACACCTAATGCAATACCAGGGCCTTAAGATTGAAACCTTGGTGGATAGATTTCGAAATACAATGAGGTAAAAATGTCTATTTCTACAAATGATGGGACATTTTTCCATTTTTTATGTTGTTCAGGTTCTTGGCAGAGAAAACAATGCCGTAATGGTTTCTAGGCTATTTAGATTTTTATGTGGTACAGCCGCACCATGGTCCTAGTAATCAATGGTCATCCAAATCAAAATTCGTTTACAGGCGCAGTTGCAAAAGCCTATGCGTCCGGTGTTCGAGAAGAGGGCGTCAAAGTCGAAATTTTGAATTTGGGTGAACTTAAATTTGATCCAATTTTGCATAATGGCTATCGTGAAGTCATGTCGCTTGAACCAGATTTAATCCGCGCGCAGAATCTCATTAAAGATTGTCAGCGCATGGTCATTTGCTATCCGCAGTGGTGGGGATCAGGTCCCGCTCTTTTAAAAGGCTTCATTGATCGAACGTTTTTGCCGGGGTTTGCATTTCGTTACCGCGAACAGAGCGCTCGATGGGATAAATTACTCGCGGGCCGAAGCGGAGAGCTTTGGTTAATGTCAGATTCGCCAAAATTTTGGTTCTATTTGGTTTATTGGAACTCTCCAATTAAATGGCTTAAGTCAGCAACGCTTGAGTTTTGTGGAATCAAGCCTGTAACTGTAAATATCGTGGACAGAGTCCGATTTCTGAGTGCACCGCAAAGAGAAAAGGTACTCCAGCGGGCTCACAAAGCTGGAGTATTGGCTGCGAGGCTATGTCGCACTAAGAAGTAGCACCGAGCAAAATATTCGCGCTCTTATATTTAACCGTGCCAGTCCTAATGTTTTCGGAACAAGGCAATCACCAAGCGAAGTAGCTCAATGAATCCCACTATTCTTGTTACGGGAGCTACCGGGAATGTCGGATCAGAAGTTGTTAAACTACTAAGAAAAAAAGGTATTCCGTTCCTGGCGGCTGTACGAAAAATCAGAGAAAAAAATGAAATAGGGCTAAGACCAGCGGAATGCGTTGAGTTTGATTTTTTGAATTCAGATACTTTTAGATCTGCTTTTGCGGGCATAGATTCTATTTTTTTAATCAGGCCTCCGGCATTAGCCAACCCTAAAAAAGATATGGGCCCGGCGATCGCTGCCGCTAAGATAGCTGGAGTAAAGCGTATTGTTTTTATTTCTTTGCTAGGGGTTGAAAAAAATCCGTTTGTTCCCCATCGAACCATTGAAAAAATGATTCTTAGATCTGGTATTTCTTATACATTTATCCGACCGAGTTTTTTCATGCAAAATCTTTCCACAATCAACGCCGTCGATATAAAAAGTTCTGATGAAATCTTTGTGCCCGCCGGTCACGGTCGGACTAGTTTCATCGATATTCGTGATATCGCAGCCGTAGCCAGCGAAGCACTCACAAAAAAGTGCTTCGAGAATACCGCACTCGCATCAACGGGAGGTGAGGCGCTGACGTATTATGAACTCGCTGCAATTCTGACAAGGGTTTTAGGAAGACCAATTACCTACAAAAATCCTTCGATTTTGCATTTTTTCTTTACAATGCGAAGGCGAGGTCTTTCGGTCGCTTTTATTTCAGTGATGATTGCTATTTATACCGCAAACAAGCTAGGACTCGCCGATTCTGTCACGACTGATGTTGAAAAATGTCTAGGTCGGAAGCCGATTCAATTTGAGCAGTTCGCACAAGATTATAGTGATTTTTGGATCGGGGGAGGCCCCACGGCACTTTAAGAACCAAATGAGCAACCATCGTAAAGTTTTCTTCCATCAACAAGTCACGGGAAAAGTTTTTTCACTGCTCGCAGGATCTAGTATTTGTGTCACGAGCGATCTCACTGCAAAATGAGACTATTACATATAGTTTAGCTTACTTATATCTTATGATGTTCATTGGCCCTTGGTTAAAAGCGGCCCCTTTAGGCGAAGCGGCCGAATATCAAGATTCCTTAATTATTGGCGACCAGACAGGATTTTTTGGTAGGTGCAGACTCTTCATTTTGTAATAACCGGGTTTATGTTCCAACTAAGATCCTAAGAAACCCTTTAGAGCGTGCTTGCTGAAACTATCGGGCGCATAGTCCGGCCCTTGATCAGGAACATCCCTTCGATAACGAAACGAGCCTCTATGCTGAAGAAAAGTCGCGCCCAACGAAGAGTTTCACTTTCCGCGGAGCCCCTTTTGAAATCACGAACCGGGATTGACGGCTTCGACGAGCTTACTGGGGGCGGCTTGCCTCAGGGTCGTCCGACTTTGATTTGTGGCGGGCCCGGCTGCGGTAAAACTTTATTTGCGAGCGAGTTTTTAGTTCGGGGGGCCACTTTATTTAATGAGCCCGGGGTTTTTGTCTCTTTTGAAGAAACCGAAAGCGAGCTGATGACCAACGTTACTTCTCTCGGCTTTGACCTGGCTACTCTGCAACGGCAGGGAAAAATCGTTGTTGAGCATGTCTACATGGAGCGAAGTGAAATTACCGAAACGGGCGAATATGATCTCGAAGGTCTTTTTGTCCGACTCGGGCACGCGATTGATTCCATCGGCGCCAAAAGGGTTGTCCTAGACACGATCGAAGTTTTATTTGCCAGCCTGGGCGACACCGGTATTCTTCGCGCCGAGATTCGCCGCCTGTTTCGATTTCTAAAAGAAAAAGGCGTCACCGCGATTATCACTGCCGAGCGCGGCGACGGAAATCTTACCCGTTACGGAATTGAAGAGTACGTCTCAGATTGTGTGATTTCCCTGGATCATCGCGTGCTGGAGCAGCTCACCACGCGGCGTTTGCGCGTAGTGAAATACCGGGGTTCCGCCCACGGGACAAATGAATATCCTTTCTTGATCCGGTCGAAGGGGTTTTCGATCATGCCGGTAACGACCATGGGACTTCAGGCCAGCGCCTCTGAGTTGCGCGTGAGTTCGGGAATTCCCCAACTTGATGAAATGCTCGAGGGTCGGGGCTATTTCACCGGAAGCACCGTGATGGTGACGGGACCCTCGGGTTGCGGGAAAAGTAGTTTTGCCAGCCATTTCTTGGAATCCGTCTGCAGTCACGGCAAACGCTGCTTGTATTTTTCTTTTGAAGAATCTCCGCTTCAAATCATCAGAAACATGCGGTCTATTGGCATCGATTTAGCCACGTGGGAAAAAAAGGGGCTTCTGAAGTTTGATGCCACGCGACCCAGCTATTATGGGCTAGAGATGCATCTTGCGCAGTCCATTAAATTGATCGAGGAATTCAAACCCAGCGCCGTGGCGATTGATCCATTGACTGATCTTACGACGATTGGATCGGTAAACGAAGTGAAGCTCATGCTCGCCCGATTGATTGATTACTTGAAAAACAAGGGAATCACGGCAGTTTTGACGGGTCTAAGAAACGGCGCGGATATGTATTCCGAAGATGAAACGAGTATTTCGTCATTAATCGACACTTGGATCTCGCTCAATTGGGTGCATTCCGCCGGCGAAAGAAATCGCACGCTTTCTATTGTTAAGTCCCGCGGCATGAATCACTCAAATCAAATCCGCGAATTTTTGTTAACGACTAAGGGCAGTCGTTTTGTCGATATCTATTTGGGATCTGCCGGAGTTTTAACAGGATCCATGCGGGTTTCACAGGAAGCGAAAGACTTCGCCGAAGCTCAAGCTCGGTCGCAAGAAGTGGCCCACATTACGGCGCAGCTGGAAGCCAAACGAAAGTTCTACGGAGCACAGTCAACGGCATTGGATGCCGAGCTTAAAGCCACTGAAGCTGAGCTTTTAAAAGCCCTGTCTCAATCGAAACTTAAAGAAGAGCGCGCCAGACTGGACCGTATTGACATGGCCGCAAGTCGAAAGAAAAAAGATTCACTTGATCCTTCGAAACGCAAGAAAGCCAATGGAAAAAAGCCGGAGCTGACAATATGAAAAAAATAAACAAAACGCCAAAAGGTAAAAGTGCGAAAAAAGTCAAAAAGAGTTCGGAAACACCGAAGTGGCAGCTAAAACTTTACGTCGCCGGGAAAACGGGCCGCTCTAAAATAGCACTACGTAATTTAAAGTCGCTTTGCCAGGAGCATCTCGAGGGTAAGTACGAGCTCGAAGTAATTGATCTTCTTAAAGAACCCCAACTCGCCAAAGGCGATCAGATTTTTGCCGTGCCGACTTTAATCCGGAAGGTCCCCAAACCCGTACGAAAAATCATCGGCGATCTTTCCGATTTAAACAAAGTCCTGGTCGGCCTGAATATCACTGCCGTTGAGGTGTCTTCATGAAAAGAAAAATGGCGAAAAAAGAAGAAAACTATGTCTTGCGATTATACATTACCGGAAATACGCCGCAATCGATGAGGGCGATTTTAAATTTGAAGCAGATTTGCGAAGAACATCTAAAAAATCGCTACGACTTAGAGATTATCGACATCTACAAAAGACCTGAACTCGCTAAGGGCGAACAGATTATAGCTGCTCCGACGTTGATCAAATCTTTGCCGCACCCCTTGAGAAAGCTGATCGGTGATTTGTCGAACGAAGAAAAGGTTTTGCTGGGTTTGGATCTTCGGGCCGCTAAGAAAACTGCCCTGAAAGTTAGTCCGGATGGTCTTTGAATCGAAAGTCGTAAAATTGAATCGACGCTTAAAATCCCTGGCTGCCCGGAATGCGGAGCTTGAGGAGACCTTGCGGGTAATTCAAAGCGGGGAAGTGGATGCCCTGGTGGTTCATGGCCCCGCAGGGGATCGAATTTTCACTTTGCAGTCGCCGGAGCAACCCTACCGCGAACTGGTAGAAGCCATGAACGAAGGTGCCCTGACGGTTTCGCCTGACGGGACCATTCTTTTTTGCAATGCTCGATTTGAGGCCATGACCCGGGTGCCCCACGGAAAAATTGTAGGATCGGAATTTCACAGCCACGTTTGTTTGGAAAACCAGGACGTCATTAGGGAATTATTTGAACGGAGTAAGTCGGCGCCGGCCTCGGCAGAGATTTCTTTAAAAATCACCGCGCAAATTTCATTGCCCGTCCAGTTGTCTGTGAGCGCGATTGAATTGGTGGGCACCGACGGATACTGTGTCATCGCGACCGATTTATCAGCCCAAAAACAAAATGCCGTTTTGTTTCAGCAACAGGCTTGGCTGGGAACTCTTTTGAGTCTTTTACCTGTTCCTTTAGTGCTTCTGCATTCTGATCTGCAGAGTTTTATCTTTATCAATACCACAGCTACCGAAGTACTCGAAGGATCGGCAGCTCCCAATGCCGTATTGGTGACCCTGCCCATGCCCCTGGCTTTTGAAAATGATCAGGGCGAGATCGTTGAAATACGTGATCTTTTACTTAAGATCGAAGGCGGTAAAAAATCAGAGGGCGTCGAGGCAATTCTTAAGACTCGGCAGCGTAAAATTCCAGTTTTGTTGTTTTCGGAAACACTGCCAGCGATGCATGGTCGGGAACCGGCTCGATTATTAATGTTCCAGGATATTTCGACGATAAAAAAAGCGCAGTTGGATCTTTATTTGGCGGTTCGCGGAAGGGACCAATTTATGGCGACTCTGTCACATGAATTGCGCACCCCAATGAATGTCATCCTGGGATGGGTGCAGATCCTTCGTCAGCAGCCCAGGGATGAAGCCTTGGTAATGTCAGCCTTGGACACCCTCGATCGGAATGCAGAACTGCAACGAGACCTCATCGAAAACTTGCTCGACGTTTCTCGAACCATCAACGGAAATATGACGCTCGATACAAAGTCTTTGGATTTGACGATCACGGTGCGGGAGTGTTTGACCTCGCTCGAGCCCAGGGCCAAAGAAAAAGAAATTGAATTATTGGTAGATGCTACTTCGGATGCCGTCGTTGTCATCGCGGACGACAAGCGAATTCAGCAACTAATTTCCAACCTGGTCCAGAACGCGATTAAATTTACGCCGGCAATGGGAAAAGTGGAGGTGATCGTTCGCACCGACCCGAAAAATAAAATGGCCTCGTTGACCGTCAGGGACAACGGGCACGGCATCGATCCCGCATTCCTACCTTATGTTTTTGATCAATTTCGGCAAGAAAACATGACGACCAATCGTACTTTCGGTGGACTGGGTCTGGGACTTGCCATTTGTAAAACTATTGTCGAACAACACCAAGGGGAAATAACGGCATTTAGCTCCGGACTTGGAACAGGGTCCTCGTTTGTAGTTCAACTTCCATTAGCCGCTTTGGGTGAGATTGCCGTTTTGAAAGCACCGCTTCGGGTGAACGTCGCCGATTTTAGGGGCCTTCGAATTCTTGTAGTCGATGATGCCGTGGATAATTTGATGCTCTTCCAGGTATGGTTAAACAAAACCGGCGCCATTATTAAAACATTGGATTCTGCAGCTGGAATCATCGAAGCCATGGACACTTTTCGTCCTGACATTTTACTGAGCGACATCAGCATGCCGATCGAAGATGGTTATGCGCTGATCGCAAAAGTCAGGGCCCTGTCACCCGAACGCGGCGGACAAATACCCGCGGCTGCTCTGACGGCTCACGCAGGACCCGAAGATCGAAACCTGGCCTTTGCTGCTGGGTTTAACCTGCACATCGCAAAACCGGTAACGAGCAATCGATTGTTAGAAGCCGTGTTGTCACTATCTGAAATTGGCCGGGCGAAAGTTCATTAAGACTCGGGGGAGACAGTTCTTAAAATTGGTTTTCGAACCATAGACCTCAATTGCTTTATAGTTGTGAGAACAACTATAAAGCAATTTAAGTTTGCTAATATAGTTTTTGGTATTCAGAAATATTAAGAGGGCGTTTTATAAATAAAGCGACACTAGACAAGACAATACTTTGGCAGAACTAAAACGATCGCTTGGCTTGCCCATGCTGGTATTTTATGGAACAGGCGTAATTCTCGGTGCGGGAGTCTACGCTATTATTGGAAAGGCAGCGGAACCAGCAAATAATACTCTTTGGATAAGCTTTGTAATTGCCTCGGTTTCGGCTGCACTCACTGCACTTTCTTATGCGGAACTTTCAAGCATGTTTCCGAAAGCCGGGGCTGAGTACGCCTATCTCACAAATGCTTTTCGTAGGAACAAGTGGGTTGGATCAACTGTCGGAGTAGCAGTGGCATTCTCAGCTGCTGCTACGGCTGCGGCTGTTGCAATCGCGTTTGCCGGCTATCTCCGGCAATTCGTCGAGGTGTCGCCGATGTTGGTATCCATAGCGATTCTCATTCTATTCTCGGGTCTGTCGATATTGGGGATCCGGGAGTCGGCCTGGGCGAATGTTATTTTCACTTTGATTGAAGTTGGAGGTCTTGGACTGATTGTCTATCTTGGGTTTCAGAGTGAATCTTTTGGTCAAGCTCTTTCTGCCGTCCCTCATTGGGGGACTTTGACCGGGGCAGCTCTTCTCATATTCTCTTTTTTTGGCTTTGAAAGTATCGTGACGTTGTCAGAAGAGGCACGGAACCCGATAAGAGACATACCACGCGCAATTTTTATCAGTCTGGGGATTTCGTCGGTGCTTTATATTTTAGTAGGTCTTGCGGCGCTTTCGCTCGTCGAACCAGATGAGCTTGCCAGCAGTGATGCTCCATTGTTGCTAGTTGCTCAATCAGTTTCGAATCGGTTTGGGACCGTTCTCGGTATAGTAGCGCTGTTCTCAACAGCAAACACCGCGCTTATTTCTATGATTGGTGCAAGTCGAATTCTTTTTGGAATGGCAAAAAATAAAGCGTTACCCAGTTTGTTAGGAAAGGTACATCCGTCAAGAAAAACGCCTTGGGTTGCTTCGTTAATCGTTCTCGCTGTTGCGCTAGCACTTTTGCCGCTCGGCAAAATTGAAGTGGTCGCAAGTATTTCATCGCTTGCTACGATGACTGCATTTTGTGCCGTAAATATTGCCTTGATTGTATTGCGTTTTTCTGAACCGTTAAAACCACGTCCATTTCGAGTGTGGCTTGCAATCGGTAAAGTTCCAGTTTTACCAATACTGGGCACTGCATCAGCTTTGGTGTTTATGACACAATTCACGGTTAGAGTTTACCTCGTCGGATGCCTGTTCATGATAATAGCGGCTTCGTTATTTAAATGGAAGGGAAGCAGAGGAAGGGTGTAAGGGTCAATTTAATCACCGCTGTTCGATAAATTTCATCGCAGCCAGATTACAGCGAATGAGTTTGTTATGAGCCTAAGAAAAGGAATTTATTTCGAAACCTTAGCATGTGGCAAAATCAGTAAGCCGCATGTGTTTACCTGGAAAAGTTCGAAAAAAAGCTTGTAGGATAAATCTATAAAGATCATACGATCAAAAAAGTTAAATTTCGTGCAACGCTATTTTAGCCGTCGATCCAGCAATTCTACTTGTCGGAGTCACTGTGAATTTGCTCGATGGCTCCAAAAAAAACTTTCATAGAAACAGTGTCGCTATGGGAAAGCATACGGTGAAGAGTCTGTCTGGTAGTTCCTATGGCTTCCGCAAACTGTTCTTGGCTTTTGTATTTGGGCGAGTTCGAAATGTAAGAAGAAATTAAATCCGTGATGGAGGCGACATCGCCTTCTTTCATGTAGTCAGCCATCATGCCTAGAATCTCTTCGGGGTTTGCAAAACGCGCCTTAAGAGACATCCGTTTACTGCCATGATTTTTTTCAGATGATTTGATTGCCGCTGATCCCATGCTTACCTCTAATCCTTTTTTTCAATATTACCTTTAAAAACTTTCCTGCCAATTAAGGCTTCGCGAGATCTTAAAATCGCCTTCTCTTGGCCCTTGCCTTTTCCGCTTCCAAGTAAAAGCAGGGTGGCCTTGCCATCTGGATCCTCCGTCACCGCGAAATACAGTCGAAGCCCACTTTTCCATTTCTTCTCAAAGAACCCATCTCCCAAACTTTTTGCACTGGTGATGATGCCTTCGCTTTCTATCTTCTCCAGTGCTGCGTTCACTCGAACCGACAAGGTCGCATCAATTCCATTTATCCATTCTTGGTACTCAGGAGTTTCAGAGGTTCTCTTTGGAACCTCTGCAGTAAATGTGTCATCAGAGGACATATCGGCCTCCAAAGTTCACATATTTAACTAAAGTAACATATATAATACATACGTCAAGCAAGTCCGTCATTTTTACCGCCAAAGCTAATATGTTCGATCCTAGCCAATATTTCACACTCCTACGCATTCGTATCCAATCCTTTATTCAATTATCTATATTGACCAAGTACGCCTTTGCTTCCGGGTACTTCTTCACGCAGACACATTTGCCGACACCCAGTGACTTCACGATGTTCGGATGAATCCGAAACTCCTCAACTTCCCGGAGAGATTTGGAACCTGTCCGAAAATCAATGCCAAGAAAGCCTGTCGACTGCTCAGTCTGGTTCCAGGCTTTCTTGGTGCCAGCAATTGAAGAAATCAGCTCCGCCGATTCAGGGCGTTTCTGAAGGAAAGCATAGAGGGTTGAGGTGTTGCCCATCAGACGGCCAGCAAATTCTGGGCTAATCCGCTGCAGATCGCAGATCTCTTGGTGGGCGACCACAACCGAAGTTCTCGAGGACCGGGCGCGATCTAAAAATCCGATAAACTCTTCAGACGCCAAATCCGCAAACTCGTCGATAATTACTGTGAAAGGTTTGCGATCCTCTTTTTTAACTTCGGCATCAACTCTGGCTGAGGTGAACTTTAAGTCTTGCAAAATAAACCGCCCCACTGATTTTGCAGTTTCTCCGTAGCGTCTGGAATCTAAAAATAGCAGCACTATTTTTGATTCTCGGTAGGCCTGAAAAAGATTAATTCCGGAATCTGAATTGCAAACTAAGTCGTCAAACTCGGAAAGAACAATGCTTTCAAGCTGAGTCCGAAGCCCCTGTAGCGAGGAGAAGTTTGTCTTGTCGGATAGAAAATCAACAAGTCCTTGAGCAATTGATTTTAACCGAACTTCTTGCATGGGGATCTCATTGGCGATGTTTACAAACGATTGCCCGGACTGACAGCATTCCAAAACAGTTCCGAGATGTACCTGTCGCTGCTTATGATCTCGGAGCCAGCATAGAAGGATCATTAATTTCAGCAAAAAGCTCGCGGACTGATTTTTATAATATTCTTCGGACCAGTTCATGGCGCCCATGATCCTGTCGCGCAATTGAGTGGGATTTCCGTCCCCAAGTAAATTGTAACTTTGAGAAAGTTTCTTCTCGGTCAAAG
>JAYUPS010000117.1:0-4330 GCA_043759945.1 Bdellovibrio sp. | reverse complement strand
GACGCTCAAAAAGTTGTGACCAAGCGAGTGCAAGAGCGCACCGAGGCCGCCAAGAAATTTTTGGGTGACGACTACAAGTTTGATAACAAAGTCGAATTTGTCTTTGATCCCGATAAAAAGAACTACCCGGCCAACAACGCCGAAGCTGACGAGTTCTTGAAAAAATACATTCACTTCCAAATTTCAAATTACTTGGCGACGGACATGAAACTGCCCGAGGCGAAATCGACCGTCATCAAAGGCTGGGATCGGATTTTAAAGCGCGTTTCTGAAGTCAAAGATGACGAATTGAATTCCGGATACCTTGAGTCTTTTGCGCGCGCACTGGATCCGCATTCAGATTTTATGCCCCGAGATAACAACGAAGACTTTAAAATTTCGATGTCGCTGTCGCTTCAGGGAATCGGTGCGACGCTGTCGTCTCAAGATGGTTTCACGGTCGTGGAAGACCTGGTCCCCGGGGGGCCTGCCGCCCGTTCCGGATTGATCGATCCGCAAGATAAGATCATCGCCGTCGGCCAAGACGGCGGCCCGATGGAAAATGTGATCGAACTGGAACTGCGAGACGTCGTTAAGAAAATTCGCGGGAAAAAAGGCACAAAAGTGCGTTTGACTTTGCTCCGTAAAAAGGGCGACGGGAAATCACGCGTCGATATTAATCTGGTGCGGGACGAAATTAAGCTCGAAGACCAGGCCGCTTCGCTATCGACTATGGATAAAGAATCTCATGGCAAAAAGCTCAAAATAGGGATCATTAACTTTCCGTCTTTTTACTCGGACGCTCGTCGCGGCGGTCGGTCCAGTGCCGCTGATTTGAAAAAGTTGATTGCGGAAGCTCGTACCAAAAAAGTTGATGGCTTGGTTTTGGATCTTTCCTCCAACGGTGGCGGCAGTCTAGAAGACGCCGTCAAAGTGGCCGGTTTATTTTTCGCTAAGGGTAACGTCGTTAAGCAATCCAGCCGTGATGATGCCCGAGAAGAAATCACTTTGGCGGATTTAGATCCGATGGTTGATTGGGCCGGACCCTTGGTTGTTCTAACGAGCCGGGTTTCTGCATCGGCCTCGGAAATTGTTGCCGGCACGCTTAAGGACTACAAACGAGCCGTTGTGGTCGGCAGCGATCACACTTTCGGTAAAGGCACCGTCCAGTCCGTTATTGAAATTCCGCCACAAAGCGGAGAGCTGGGTGCATTGAAAGTTACGGTCGGCATGTTCTACACGGCCGGAGGAAACTCGACGCAGCATCGTGGAGTGGACGCCGACATCGTGATTCCTGGAGCCTACGACACGGATGAGGTCGGTGAAAAAAGCTTGGATTACTCTTTACCACCCTCAAAAATTTCGGCGTTCTTGTCTCCGGAAGCCAACGTGAAAGAGGGCTTAGGCGCTTGGCCTATAATCCAGACGTCTTGGATCCCGGTTTTGGCCGAGAAGTCCAAAGCCCGCGTAGATAAAAATGAGGACTTTAAAAAGATCGTTGATGAGCTCGCCAAAGCAAAGAAAAACGGCAAAGTTATCAAGCTTTCAGAAGTCATGAAGGACAAAGAAAAATCTGAAAAAGAGAAAGAAAAAAAGAAATCTGTTCGACATAATAAGGCCGAGCGAGATAAAGAATACCTCAAGCGAGCCGATATTTTAGAAGCCACCAGCGTGCTCTTGGATCTTATCGAGATCGAAAAGCCCGCGAAAGTAGCGAAGAAGGACAGCAATGCGTCTCTCAGCAAAATCCCAAACAAAACCGCAACCGGTGAAGCGAATAGCGCGCCCCAAAACTAAAAGTCAGAAGCCGTTAAGTGCGGTGGATAAAGACCTTCGGCTTTTGCCGAAGGTTGAAGTGCTTCGCATGTTCCGTAGTATGATTAAAGCTCGGGTGCTCGAAGACCGCCTTATTAAAATTTATAAATCTGGCGATTCTTACTTTTGGATTGGTGCCCCCGGCGAAGAGGCTTGGGGAGTTCCCTTGGGCATGAACGTTCACTGCGGTCAGGGGCCTGAATATGATTACCTGCACCTGCACTACCGCGGAACCCCATCTTTAATACCTTTGGGCTTGGAAATGATCGATTCCATCCGTTTATCTATGAACCGCGCTACTGATCCATCGACGGGCGGTCGAAACTTTTCAAATCATTATTGCTTCCCGAAATGGAATGTCGCTCCCGTGACTTCGCCGATCGAAGTGCAATACATGATCGCTCTCGGCACGGCTCACGTGCAGAAACGCAATAAGTCCAAGGGGATTACAATAGTTACGGGCGGGGATGCGGGCACCGCCGAAGGTGATTTCGCCAGTTCGCTCGTTTGGTCTTCGCGCCAAGGTCAAGAGCTTCCCATGTTGATCACGGTTCAGAATAACAAATGGGGAATTTCCACAAGTTATGCTGGTCAACATGGGGAAACGAACATTGCAGATCGGGCCAAAGCTTTTAACATCCGGGCGCGCGTGATCAATGGTAACGATCCGATTGAAAGCTACGTCACCGTGCAGGAAGAAATGGCTTATATTCGCAAGACAGGAAAACCCGCATTCATCGAAGCCCATGTTTCTCGTTTGAACGGACACTCCTCGGCAACCGGAGCCAATTTGGCCGAAAATGAAACCGATCCGGTCAAAGAATTTCAAACGCGTTTGATGAAGGCAGATTTTATCAAAGAGACTGAAGTTAAAAAAATCTGGAACGACTTCGAAGAAGAGGGCTTCAAAGCCCAACAGCAAGTTAAGTCCGAACCCGCACCCACTGGCGAATCGGTTTGGGATCACGTTTTTGTTGGCAACGAAAACGCGGACTGGAGAAAATTTTAATGGCAACGATGGTTCAAGCGATTCGAATGGCTCTTCACTACGGTGAAAAACATCTTCAAGTGAAAGATATTTTTGGGCAGGATGCGGGTCCGCCGCTCGGGGGGGCATTTACGGCCACCCAAGGTTTAAAGACCGCTTGGAATACTCCTTTGGACGAACGAGGGATCATCGGTATGGCGATGGGAATCGCGATGACCGGGGAACGTTGCGTCGCCGAGATTCAATTTTGTGATTATATTTTTAACACCATCGATCTTTTAAAAATTGCGGGCAACACCTTGTGGTGCACCAACGGTCAATATCCGATGCCCCTCGTGGTGATGACTCCGTGTGGGGCCGGAATCCGCGGCTCTGTCTACCATTCACATTCTTTTGATGCTTGGGCTTCGCGCTTGCCGGGATGGAAAGTCGTTATGCCAAGCAATCCACTGGATGCTTACGGATTAATGCTATCGGCCATTCAAGATCCCAATCCGGTTTTGTTTTTAAAACCGAAAGCCCTGATGCGGGTGCGCGGTGAAGAGCTCCTGCCCGGAGAGCCAGAGAGTGAAAAAGAGCTGCGAACCAGGATCGATGCTCCCTTGGGTGACCGAACGAAATGGAAGGCCAATTGGCCCGAGCTCCAGGAATATTTAGTTCCCATCGGCCAAGGGAAATTAACCCGAACCGGCGATCAGCTGACTTTGGTTTCTTACGGGCGGCATTTGCTAACGTGCAGCCAAATCGCCGACGACTTGAAAGCCGAAGGCCTGTCCATCGAAGTTATTGATCTGCGTTCAATTTATCCCTACGACTGGCAAATAATAAAGAACTCGGTCCAAAAAACCGGCCGTGTGGTGTTTGTGAATGAAGATACCGAAGTCACTAACTTTGCCGAGCATTTGGTTTACCGGTGCGTGCAAGAGCTTTTTTACAGTTTGCTTTCACGTCCCCAAGTGGTGGCCGGTAAAAACCTTCCCGGAATTGGACTGCATAACAATCTGGAAGAAGCCTCGGTTCCCCAAAAACACGAAATCGTAGAAATTATTCGAGCGAGCTTGGCTGAAGCACCTTGAAAATAGCAAAATTTGATAAGTACGCTCATTATTTGGAGGCCGTGCAATCTCCGGAATCGGATGCTCGTTTCATTCGGCGAGTTTACCGGGAATCCCGGAGTCGAGACCCTAAAACTCTGCGGGAAGATTTCTGCGGAACTTTTGCGCTATGTTGTGAGTGGGTTAAACTAAACCCAAAATTCAAGAGTATCGGTATCGACCTGGATCCCGAGCCTATTTTTTATGGTGCCGAAAATTATTTGAGCCGGCTTCGAGAAGAGCAGCAGGACCGGATTTTAATCCGACAGGCCGATCTTTTAAAAACAAAATTAAATCCAGCCGACGTTGTGGTCGCCATGAATTTTTCATATTTTATTTTTAGACAGCCTGAGGTCTTACTTAAATATTTTACGAATGTTCGAAACAGTCTTAACACCGGTGGTGTTTTTTTAGTCGATCTTTTCGGCGGAAGTCTGTGTCATGGGGCTAATGA
>JAYUPS010000116.1:0-4336 GCA_043759945.1 Bdellovibrio sp. | reverse complement strand
GACAGAAACCTGGCTCTCGAGTTTGTAAGAATCACGGAAGCGGCGGCATTGGCCTCGGCCCGTTGGATGGGACGCGGTGATGAGATGAAGGCCGATCAAGCGGCGGTCGATGCCATGAGAAGGGCGTTTGACTCGGTTCGGATCAACGGCACGGTCGTTATCGGCGAGGGCGAGCGGGACGAAGCGCCCATGCTCTTTATCGGCGAAAAAGTTGGACTGAACACCGAAGATTCTCCGGCGGTCGACATCGCGCTCGATCCGCTCGAGGGCACCACGATATGTGCCACCGGCGGAGTCGGCTCCATTTCGGTGATTGCCGTGGCAGAAAAAGGAAAATTTTTGCATGCTCCGGATACCTACATGGATAAAATTGCCTGTGGTCCTGAAGCCCGAGGAAAAATAAATATCGATTTGTCGCCGACAGAAAATATTCATCTGGTGGCCGCGGCCCTTGGTAAATCCGTTCAAGATGTGACCGTGGTGATCCTGAATCGCCCTCGTCATGCGGATCTAATTGCCGAAGTTCGTAAATCGGGAGCGCGAATTAATTTAATTGGTGACGGAGATGTTTCGGCTGCGGTGGCGACGGGGTGGAAACGCGCCGGGATTGATTTGCTCTTGGGCGTGGGTGGAGCTCCCGAAGGCGTTATTTCAGCAGCGGCCATGCAGTGCCTGGGCGGAGATTTTCAAGGGCGTCTGAAATACCGTAATGAAGAAGAAAAAGCCCGCGCCCAAAAAATGGGAATTAAAGACCTGAACAAAAAATTCACGATTGATGAATTGGCTTCGGGCTCGGTGATGTTTTGCGCGACGGGAGTCACCGACGGACCTTTGATTGATGGGGTTAAATTTTTTGGTCAAGGGCTTGCCACCACTCACTCGATCGTGATGCGTTCGTCGACCGGTACGATTCGTACAATTCAGGCGCACCACAATCTTTTGAAAAAACCCGCAAAGATGAAGGGGACTTAAAAAATAAATGGCGGAAGTCGATTGTTTCAAATGCCAAAATAAAATTCCCGTACTCGGTAAAGTCGGAATCCGCGAAGAATGTTTTAAATGTCGCTCCGACGTTCATGTTTGTTTGAATTGCATTCATTTCGATCCAAAGGCTTATAACCAATGCCGTGAACCCCAGGCCGACGTGGTGCTTGAAAAAGAACGCTCCAACTTTTGCGATTACTTTTCACCCAGCGATGCGGCCCGTGGTTCAGGGAACAGTGCGGACACACTGCTGAGCGCCGCCGAGGCTCTGTTTAAGAAAAACAAGTAGTTTCTAACTTCGGCCCGTCGACAAACGAACGGGATTTTCGGTGCGCACAGGTGCGGTCTCGTTTAATTCTCTAAACTTATTTGACTGTTGAAGTACCGATTTAAATTTCGATTTGGTCATCGCCAAAATTTCAGAGATTTTTCCCAACCGCAACCTGCGCCCCTGGTAAATAATTGAATAGGGTTTTCGAAGCACGGACCAATTGGCACCGCCGCCCACGCGACCGCAAGATATGCAGCCGTACTGGCCGATCAGTTTGGCCATCAAGCGCGTTCCACATTTCAAATTTTCTGTCGCATTTTTTAAAGCCGTGATGGTCGGAGCGTTTCGGCATTGGTGACCCGACATCGCAAGCAGTCCGACACTGTATTCCCCGGTGGGTTCGCGAAAAGATTTCGAGGGGATAAAATCGCTTTCTTTTTTAGAAATCGCACTCATGATCACGGCCCAACACATTTCTTGGGCAAGCTTTGAAGACCGTTTGTACCCGGGACAAAAAGATTCAATATCGCCGGCCCGGTCCAGGGTTCGCTTGTTTTCGCGCACGATTTGTAAAACCGCGCGAGTCCATCGATCTTTTTCCTGCGACCGGCCCCAAACGGCCGAGCCCAAAAATTCGGGTGCGGCCGGCTGAGGTGCGGCCGGCTGAGGTGCGGCCGGCTGAGGTGCGGCCGGCTGAGGTGCGGCCGGCTGAGGTGGAGCCACAATAACCGGAGCCGGTTCAAACTGAACGGGCCGCAAAGAGATGGTATCAGGTTTTGCTTCTGGTGTTGAGGGTGCCAGGTAAATGTAAGCCTGGTGCAGGTCATGGGACACAAGCGAACCTGCTTGAGCTGACGTATATATAAGGATAACTCCGGCGCCCAGAATCCATCCGCATTGAGTTTTTAAAATCCATTTAAGAGACGAGTTCATGAGTTCTCCGTAGCTGCCTTCTCTAGCTGCCTTCACTGTGCAAGGCGAAGACCCCGGCATCTCAAACTGAAACACTTTCACAACTTGTTCACTGACAATTTCGGGGTCTGTGCGCCGCTTTTTGTCTCTCGCTGAGACACTTTTGGGGCCCAGGTGTCCCTAGAACGGCGCCGGAGCCTTTGATCAACGGGAACAGCCCTTGCTCATGAGGTCTAGGTCAAGGATTAACGTTTTCATACTACTTGGAGGATATATGACCGGAGTTTTTAAGTTTCTGACTGAAGGTGGAATTTGGATGTGGCCAATTCTGTTGGCTCAAGTTGTTTCCTTCGCCCTGATCGGAGAGCGAGTTGTTGCTCTTTATATGCGTCGTTCAACAAATTTGAAATCACGAGTTCGCCAATATGAAGAGGAAATCAAAAAAGGAAACTTAGAAAAAATTGTAGCGCGCACGGCAGCCAACTCGACCGATGCTCTGTCTATGATTGTTCGTTCGGGCGCACAAAGTGTGATCCAAGGTTCAGGTAAAGAAGAGATTCAGTTGCGCATGGATGAAATGGTCCTGGAAGAGTCTTCCCGCATTGACCAGCGCATCGCTTTTTTAGCGACCATCGCTAACGTTGCAACCCTGATGGGATTACTTGCAACCATCATGGGATTGATCACGTCTTTCACTTCTATTTCGGCCGCTAACGGTGCGGAAAAAGCCAAGATTTTGTCTGACGGTATCAGCGAGGCCATGAACGGAACGGCCTATGGTCTGGTTGTCGCAGTTCCCGCACTGATCGCTTTTGCGATCTTGCAATCTCGCGCCAATTCTTTGAACGAGGATCTTAATAAAGCGGCTCTTCGTCTTTATATCTGGTTCGGATTCAACGTCGAGACCCCTGTTAAATCAAAACGGGGTTAAGTCAAAACGCGGTTAATTTAAAACGCTGTTATTTTAGAATTTAGCTTGAACATCGACGGAGGATTTCATGGGTTTCTCAAATATGAATCAAGACGATAAAAAGAAACTGGATTTTGATTTAAATCTAGTTCCTTTTATCGACATGTTCTCCGTGGTGTTGTGTTTTTTAATCATGACGGCGGTCCAAGTCTCCCTCGGCGCGATTGATCTTAAACAAAGCACGGGAGCGACTTCGCTGACCAGCGATCAAACTCCGGTGCTGGTCTTGTCACTCTCGGATGAAAACCTTGAACTTCAATTAAAGAATTCAAAATCCGAAGTTCGAACGTCAATATCTAAGAATTCTGCGACCTTTAAAGAAGAAGCTAACAAATTGATTCAATCGATTAAAGCCAAAGACGACAAATTAAACTCGGCGATTGTTTTGTCTGCCCAGAAAGTTCCTTACCAACAAATCGTGACTCTGCTTGAGCTTCTAAAAGCTCAAGGCTTTGGTCAAGTCGGTATTTCATCTCTCTAGGTCTTAGGGTTAACAGGAGTTATTTATGAAGGTTCGATTCGGAAAAAGAAATTCCACCAAGAAAAGCCTGAACGTCAGTTTAAATCTGACGGCTTTGATCGATGCTTTTTCGATCTTGGTGATTTTTATGATCTTTACGATGGCTAGCGGCGAGTACGAACCCAACGAAGGAATCAAACTTGCCGAAGTTGCCAAGTCCTCGCAGATTGATAAATCCCAAATCATCACGGTAACCCCGACCGAGTACATGTTCGACAAACAGAAAATGACTTTTGCTCAGTTGCGGACTTTAGTGCTTTCCAAAAAAGATCAGTTTTTAACAAAAAAAGCGGTGGTTGAAGCCGATCAAGCGACTCCGTATTCACAAATTCAGCCGGTGATGGCGTTGATGTCGGAACTTGAAATTGAAACGATCTCGCTCGCGGTGGCAAGCCAGGAAACTTTATGAAGTCTTTTGTGGTCCGAGCCCTTATCTTAATGTTCGGTCTGCTGGGAAGTTTCTCAAGCTTTGCCATTACCCTTGATCTTGAGACCCACGATGCTTTGATTACGAAGCTCATCGAAGTAAAATCAAACTTAAATCCAAAAGACGGATCTTATGTTCCAACAGTCCTGCGGATTGCAGATCTGTTGGCAGATCGCGCCCGTTTGCTCGACATCAAATCGATGGAAGCCAACCAAACAGCCAGCCCAGCGGCAAAAGCGGACCGCGTGAAAG
>JAYUPS010000115.1:0-4338 GCA_043759945.1 Bdellovibrio sp. | reverse complement strand
TCAAACCCGGATTCATGAGGCTCCTTTTGCGAACCCCAGTGGCTCGCTAACCTCAGTATCTATCTCAATTCGGTCAGTTCAACGGTTTTTCGACATTCCTAGCCGTTATAAGGACAGGCAACTTATTCGGGAATAAGATGGGAAATCGCAGACACCGGGAAAACTTCCTCGCCCTGGCACTCTGGACCACAGACTTTTTCAATCATGCAGGATCCGGCTTTCTCGTAATCGGGCTCACCAGCCACCAGAATTCCCTCGGCCGTTCCGGTCTCTCGATTTATGATCACAGATCCAGAGTTTCCCCCGAAAGCATCGACGCTGGCGATGATTTTATCGTTCACGTCCAAAACTTCCCCCCCATCCGAAATCTTGGACGGAAGTCCAGCCGGATGGCCGATCATCGTTAGTTTTGTAGCCTTTGTCGGGATTCCCGCACGACGAATCGGAAAAAAATTCCGGCCCGTGGAGCGATCCAGCTTAATTAAGGCGTAATCCAAAGTCGGTGATAATTCTCGCGAGACAATTTCCTGGCACTGAAAGATTTTTTTAGAAGCAATTGTCTGGGGATCTCCAGATTTTCTTGTCACCGCATAGTCAAAAACAAAAGCGACTTGTTTGCATTCCTCAAGGTCGGCGATGCAATGACCGGCTGTCAAAA
This sequence comes from Bdellovibrio sp., assembly GCA_043759945.1. GTDB lineage: Bacteria > Bdellovibrionota > Bdellovibrionia > Bdellovibrionales > Bdellovibrionaceae > JAYUPS01. Next base: position 3,680 of record JAYUPS010000115.1, on the reverse strand, counting down.
GTAAATCGTCTCCCACTAAAAATCCGGAGCAGAATCCCGGCGTCAGTTGTTTGCCAAATTTCGAATCCGGGCACAGACCCGCAATGACTTCGTAGGATTGACCCTTGATCTTAAATCTCTCCCCTTGTTTGATCAGGTCCGATTGGTTCATCAGAGCGACCGTCGATCGAGCCCAACCTTTCAAGGTTGGATCCGTCACTTCATTCCAGTCTTTACGGTCGTCCAATCCGTAAATAGCCCGGCTCTGGAGCTGTTCGTCCCTCATCCTTGGAGCTTTCGCAGATTTTGCAATACCTGTTGCCGAGCTGAAAATCACAAGTCCAAAAACGGCGATCCTTGCCAAGTTTTTCATGAGTTCCCCTTTTCTACCTTTTCAACATTCCCTCTGGCAGGCTAACGAAAAGATATCCAAAGGCAACCCCTTTCTAGGGTTGGGCGTTAGCTAATCGAACTTTCTGACAACGTTCGTCTTCGTCCACCGATACCAAAAGTGCTTTCTTAATGGTCGGCGAAAAAAGGTCCCCTTGTCCTAAAAAAGCTTTCAATCGATCGGAACCACGAAGTTCGCAATTCAGGGGCGCGATCTGTGGGGCCACTTGTTCAACGAAAACTTCTTCTTCCGATTTGCCGTTGGCTTTTAAATAGTCATAAAAATCTTCTTCAAATCGCTGGGCCAATCCAATTTGCTCCACCGGGAAAATGCTTTGGGAGACCGATCGGGCTTCGGCGAAAGTAATCTTTGGTTTGGCCAATTTTAACTCTCCCACCCACTTTTGTTTGATGGAGAATTCGGGTCGGATGGCTTCGGCCCCGAGCGCTTGCCGCGCACCCCGATCCGAGGCATCTTCAGCTTTCATCTTGGCGATCAAACTTTCCGATCCCGGTGATTGGAATCGATTTAACTGACGAACGATTTTCCATTTTCGGTCCAGGTCCATCGGGAATTTTGGAGTGACGGTCTTGGAACGGTACCAACTCTCCAGGCGACGCAGGGCTTTTGGTGACCGGGCCAAATTCACATAATTATCAAACCAAAATTTCTGGGCATCGCTGCCGTCTTTGGAGCCATTAAATTTTAAAAGATAAAGACTTTCCATCCTGGAGATAAACTTTTGCTTTTCGGCTTGGTCCGATTGCGGCCAATAGTAGAGCACCGTGCCGCGCTCGGTTCCCTGACCGGTGATGGAAGTCTCAATCTGATCTAAGATCAGCTGCTTATTTTCGCGAACAAAATGCTTTTCGACAACTTGAATGTAATCTTTAAGCGGCATCTCCGCGCGGCGAACCATCTGCCAAAGGTCATCCCAGATCATAGCCCGGTCTAAATCTTCGGGTAAAAAGCTTAAGACTTCTTTTAGATTTTTCAAAGTCACCGAGTCTAACTGAACCGAGTAAAAACCATGATCACCCACATTGGGATAGACTAAATGGGGACATTCCCAATCGCCTTGAAGTACATTTTCTTCGGAATCGATCATGGTTCGCACCGATTGAATCAAGCCCAGTCCCTTTTTCAAGGGACCGGTTCCTGAACGATACAGTCCGATATCTACAGTTTGGGGTCGGAACTTGGTTCCCGGACTTGCCTTTGTTTTTAGAATTATTTGCTTCAGCCTGGGGCCTTCGCAGATCCATTCCGCCGCGATTCGGTCTGTCCCGCTTTGGCGAAGCCAATGATCTGCCCACAAATTTAAATCGTAGCTCGTGTTCACTTGCAGCGCGGAAATAAAATCTTTGAGCTCCGTATTTTGAAAAGCATGCTTTCGAATATAGAGCTGCAATCCCCGTTTGAACTGCTCCGGGCCCATATGAGCATTTAACTGCTTCAAAACTCCTGCGCCCTTGCCGTAGGTAATTCCATCAAAATTCGCGAAAGCGGCCTTGACCGTTAAAATGGGGGCTTCGATGGGGTGGGTTGTTGGCAAAGAATCTTCCCAGTAAGCCCAAGTTTTTGCCCCGATAAAAAAATCGACCCAACCGTCTTTGTACTCGGTTGCTTCGACCATCGCTAAATTTGCCATATAGGTCGCAAAGCTTTCGTTGAGCCAAAGATCGTTCCACCAAACCATAGTCACAATATTGCCAAACCACATGTGCGCCATTTCATGCAACAGAGTTTCGATGGTGCCTTTAAGTTGCTCGCGCGTCGGGGGTGCGCGAAACAAATAATTTTCCGTAAAAGTCACGGCCGCCACATTTTCCATGGCTCCCCCGTTGAATTCCGGCGCAAAAACTTGGTCGTATTTTTTGAAGGGGTACTTGTAAGCAAAATAGTCGTTAAAAAATCGTAGACCCTGTTTTGTGACCTTCATCCACTCTTGGACGGGTACAAAAGCGGCCATCGAAGGACGCGCAAAAATGCGCAGCGGAATGTCTTCAAATTGATCCTTCCAGACTTTGTAAGGACCCGCATGCAGTGAAAACAAGTAGGTCGCGATTTGGGGCGTCTTTTCGAAAGTCCAAATCTGATAGCCCCCGGTCGTGGCCACTTTAGATATTTCCATGGTTGTCGAGATGACTTGCCAAGATGTGGGGGCTTCGACCTGAAGATCCAGAGTGGCGCGAAGGTCCGGCTGATCAAAGCAAGGCATAAATCGATTGGCATCAAAAGTCTCAAACTGGCTGTACAGGAAAACTTCGTTTGTTTTTGGATCTTTGAAACGATGAAGTCCCTGACCCTGCTGGGAATAATTTTGTGCGTAATCAATCGTCACGGCGTTCCCACCAATTTTCAAAGCTTGAATGGGCAACTCAATCCAATATTTATTCTTTACTGCCAAGGGCAAATCCTGCCCGTTCAATTTAATGGCGGTCACTGAGCCTTCAAAAAAATCCACGCGCAAAGGTTGGCCCGCATCTTTTAATTGAAAGAAAATTTGACTGCGACCTTTGAAAGTATTTTCGTCATCCCCAATTTTTACCCGCAGGCGATAAGACACGTTCGAAACCCGGGCTTTCCGGGCTTGGGCTTCTAAACGAGTTAGATCGGAACTGGCCTCGCCCATAACAACGGGTCCGGTCGTCGATTCGACTTCAGGTTTGGCTTCAGGTTTAGTTTCTTTGGTTTTGCAACCGAACAAGAAAAGCGAGAGAAAAAACAGGGGAAAAAACAGGCGAAAAAAGATCAGGCTAAGAATAGTTATGTTCCGGTTCACAAAGACCTCCGTGGGGCTAGCCAACACATCCTTTCTTGACCGGTCAAGGCAAGATTGTGTCTGCTAAAGGTCGGAGGTCTTCAATGACAAAACAGTTTCTAATTACGCTTGTTCTAACCGCGTTTTCCCTCGCCGCCTGGTCTGATAATCACGACAAAGAGCACGGCGATGGGCCTTGCAAAAAAATTAAAGATGCTTGCGTTGCTGCCGGCTTTGAAAAGGGAAAACACAAAGAAAAAAAAGGCCTTAAGATGGATTGCATGAAACCAATCATGAACGGTGAAACCGTCGCGGGAGTGACGGTTTCGCCAGAAGATTTAAGCGCTTGCAAAGAGAAAAAAGAGCAGCGCAAAGAAAAGAAAAGCCAAAAGAAAGAGAAAAAATCATAAACTGGCCCCTTTGCGTGGTGTTAGTTTTAACCAAGCTGTTTCTCACAGAAATTTACCTAAAAACTTAAATTCAAGGTCGGCCGAACCCGGATGGTTCGACCGAAACAGGATCAAAAGGACGGCGTCCTTTTTGGCC
>JAYUPS010000114.1:0-4344 GCA_043759945.1 Bdellovibrio sp. | reverse complement strand
AATAAACAAACGCGCAGATCCCAAATTAGCAAGAGCGTCGATTTGTCCTTGGGTGGCCATTTCCAAAGCGTACTTAGCAAGCTCCTCGACGTCGATCCCGGTGGGGCTTCTCAGGCAGGTGGTGATTGCTCTCGCCAGTTGTCCTTTGGAACAGTAATAGGGGCCTCCGGCAAAAAGAGCGGCGCCTTTGATGGTAGAGCTGTAAGCAACAAGAAGTTGGTTGGCCATGTACGCACCGCTGGATAAACCGGAAACAGTGGTTTGCGTGGGGTCGATGTTGAGTCGTGGGAGGGGGACGGCGATTGAAGTTTGGGCGCCGATAAAACCACTAAACAGGAGGGCAGTAAAAATAATTCTCATGAAAACTCCTCGGTCGTTAACGTTGGGTTAGCACACAAACACGAAATATAAGGAGCGTTATTTATTAGAGTTGTAGCTCTAGTGAACTCCCTGCTAGTTCCATCTGTAGACGGTTATAAAACTCCAAGGAGTAAAAGATGTTCAAAAGGTTTTTCAAGCTTGCAAGTCCAACTCTCTTTTTAGCTTTCGTGGCGACATACTCCTCGGCGGAAGTGATTAAAGTAAAATTAAAAGACGGCGTTCAGCGGGTGGTCGAACTGACCCCAGGTAAAGCGGATTTACCGCTCGTCGTTTTAGTTAACGGCCTGGTTTACAATTACGAACGTTGGAATCCTGTGGCTGACGTTCTGGTTCAAAAGGGTTACCCTGTTTTGCGATACTACTTTCGTGGGCAACACCGCACGCTTCTGGGTGAAATCAAACAAAACAAAACATCGAATCTTTTTATTGAAGGCCTGACATCGGAATCAATGGGCGACGAACTTTCCGAGCTACTGACGACCTTGAAAATTAAAGAACCGGTGGTCGTTGTTGGTTTATCTTACGGCGCTCATATCGCTGCTCAGTTTGCTCAACGCCATCCAAAGCAAGTTCAACAAGTGGTATTTTTAGCTCCCCTGGTTCGCTCACTCGACAAGTATGATCCTCAGGGCGCTTTCCTGTCTTGGAATCTAGAACAAATAAAGTTTTGGTGGGGTCCCTTCTTAGGCCCTTCATTCTACGAATACGCTTACGGCATGATGTACCGCGGATATTTGCAGCAACGGGTAATTCCTGAAAACATTCCGACGGAATTGCAGGAGCATCCTTTTGAATATAAAGAGGCTCTCTTTCACTTGGTTCGAGCCGTTCGTGACTTTAATCTGTCCGATTTCAAATTTTCAAAATTAAACCCGCGATCTGTAACTTACATTCTGGCACGCGAAGAGAATTCTGCAATTTGGGATGATCAAATCAAAGCCGCCAAAGGCCTCCAACGTCGCGGCTTGCAGTCGCTTATTTATCTTCCCGAGGCCGACCATGCGATTCCTGATTCCCAAGGCTCTGAGGCTGCAGAAATTCTACATCTTTTAGTCGGCCGAGAGGCGACCCTGTCCGACGGAAGTTCTCACGTGTTAAAATCGGGTGCGTTGGTACCTTGGGATGGAAAACCCTAAGTAAATTAGCTTCTAAGATCGCGGGAAAGAAATTGAGATTTTGTAGGTAAAAGGGTTCTTTTCAAACGAAAGGGACCCCTGGTCTTTGTCAAAAATTGTCATTATAAACCGGTAATCGAATCTTTCCAGGTAGTCGAAATCGATATTTGTTCCTGAGACCCGAAGTTCGCACCAGGCCAGGCTTGTGTTTGAATCGGTCGTTAACGACAGGCTGCGATTGTAGGAGTTTTTTAAGCTGTCCGCTGAAATTAACAGAAGTTCTATAAATGCCACCATGAATGATTGAACGTGAGCTCGGATTTTAGGACCACTTTTTACCAAGTGGTTGGATTGCACTTCGTGGTGTTTGAGCAGACCTTGAGCCAAAGAAAGACAATTTCCTGCCAAATAATTCAGCGGAATCTGATTTACAAGCTGATCGGATTGGAGCGTTCCCAAGGCTTGAAGTTTCCCCATCAACAGCAGTTGGTGGTCTTTAAATAAGGATAGATCGGTTGTAGCCTGTTCGACAAGTTTGACCTGAGTATTATCCATGAATACAAAATAGCATCTTACATAGTTAATATGTAAATATGGGAGAAAATAATGCAAAGCATTATGATAAAGTTGAACCTTTGTGAAATGACAGCTAGAACTAGGGTCAATTTTAAACAGGAGTTTGTAATTTGATCGTCAAGCAGTCCAATTTAGGAGAATTTTTAAGGGAAAAGCGACTTCTGGTCGAGCTTTCTCAGACTGAGGTTGCGCGTATCCTAAAATGCCGTTCCCAGTTTATCTCTAATTGGGAGCGAGGAGACAGTGCGCCCCCTTGGAGACTTTTAAAAATTCTAGTTCGTGTCTACAAAATCGATGAATCCGAAATGATGGACTTTCTTCTGAGCGAGCAGACCAAGTTTATCCGAAAACAATTAGGCTTTAAAAAATCTCTCGTTGGATAACTGCGGCCTTGCGGAGAACTATGTCGTTGTCGGAACTGTCTTCATGGAAATCGGAATCAAATTCAGAAACAGATAAGTCCCTATTGGCCGAGGTCGAGCTTTTTGGCAATCTAATTGCTGGGTTCGGGGTTCAAGTCGCTTTGGTTTCCCCGGCGGCTCTGGACCGTTTGGGGGGCATTCCAGCCGAACAAAAAAACGAACTTATTCGTTTCCTGAAGCTTTGGAGAAACTGGATTTCATCGGAAACAAAACTGGGCGATAAAGCCAGCTACTCCGAAACTCAGACTTTGCGAAAGGCTTTGAAATACCACGGACTCGAAGCCCACGAAGATTTTTGGAAAACCATAAAGTCGGATCAGTTCATTGAGTTTTACAACCCCCAGATGATCCAGATTTATCGCAGTCTTTCTTTTTTAGACATTTCTTGTTACTCAATTTTGGATTTGATGACGAACGAATGGTTTGTTCTTTGGAAACGTCCCCAACGTGTGACCGACCAATTGTTAAAGACTGCCGACAAATACGCCAACAGCTATGTGCCGGTGCAAAAATTTGATGTGCCAAAACATATTTTGCGAGAGGTCTTCAACACAGGCTTAACCGAACCCTTCGTCCCGCGAGCGACTTTGGTTGAATTCCAATATATCGGAACTTTGGTCGACACGATCACTCGGAAACCGGCGGGTTTTATCTGTACCTCCACGGGCCACGTCATTGCTTCGGGGGAAGAAGCCGAAAGCTTGGATTTTATTTAAGCGGCCCTGGCGCTACATTCTTGTATGAAAATTTCAAACATTCGGCAGGTCTGCTGAAAGTTCGCCAAGATGGCGCTCCGCTCAAGCAGGGTCACCTTTTCAATTTGCTCGAAACACTTATCAATATGATCCGGATCATCTTCCGCATGGACGCGAATAAAATTTGTACATTTATCTCCGTAAAGACTGCGGGTTTTTGGCAGAATCGTCGGATAAGTCGCGACCGCCAGCCACTCTAAGGCCAAAATATAACCCAAAAGTGCGGTGCTGCTTTGATTGGTTAAAAAGTACTGGGGCTGCCAAAAAGCTTTGGTTGTCGGAAGTTCTGGAAAGTCTTCGATTTTGCCGCCGATGCGCTTAAGGTCTGTCAGGGCCAAATTGTCGTGTCCAGCTTCTTCAGCGATGTGCGCGACCGATCGTTTGTAATAGTCTGACTGGTGAGCCCCAGTGTGAGCGGCAGCCAAAGCCAGCAAACGGCAGGAATGAAACGTGTAGTAGTAGGTTTGGGACAGATACTGTGCATAAAATGACTTATTTTCCCAATGGGATTTGATACAAGTCTCAAAAGTTGGATCAATAATTTCTTGCAGCGATGATTTCATAGTACTGGCTCCTTAGGCGGCTCGCACGGGTTTAAATTTTTGAAGATTTTCAAAATTGTTAAATGTAATAGGTCTCTTAGGGATTAAACTTTTCTCCGACCACAGTCTTTCGATGGGAACCTGAAGCTCAGGGATGCCGGCGGACTCGACCGAATCTCTAAAAAAGCCAATCAGGTCAACTTTGGCATCCCCGTAGCCTGAATTTTGGTTCTGCGCCAAAGGGGTAGCGCCCCAACGGTAACAAACGTCATTCATGGCTTTGTTGTTTCGAACGGAACCCGACAAGCAGTCAGCCTCGCTGGCCAGAAAAGTTTTTACTATTAAGCCCATCAAAAGATCTTTGGCCGAAAAACCCATAGCCTTGGTTCGAAATCGCGGAGACAAGCAAAAGTTACCGCAGATTATAACTTGGGGACCCCGTGCAAATAATTGCTGGATCGCCGACTTCGGCCAGTTCGTAAAATAGCTGTCGTTGCTGGTGCCGGCTTCATTGACTGTTACCCAGCGAAAAGTACAAAGTGCGAAGCATTGG
>JAYUPS010000113.1:0-11750 GCA_043759945.1 Bdellovibrio sp. | reverse complement strand
TATGTTCTCTTAATAAACGATCCACCAGTATTTCTAAATGGAGCTCGCCCATTCCGGAAAGCAGAATTTGACCTGTTGTTCTGGAACGAATTCAATTCCCAGAGCCGGTAATTTCTGTGGCCGTCGAAGCAAAATCTTCGGCCGATCAAGAAAAAATGATGGCGGGAATTGATAAACTCACCAAAGAAGATCCTTCGGCGCGTGTCCGTACCGACGTGGAAACTGGTCAAATTCTGCTTTCCGGAATGGGCGAGCTCCATTTAGAAATACTGGTGGATCGTTTATTAAGAGAACATAAAATCCAGGCTAATGTTGGAAAACCCCAGGTGTCTTATCGCGAGACAACTCAAGGGACCGGAGAGTCTGAACATATTTATGAACGATTGATTGCCGGCGAAGAACAGTTTGCTCAAGTCAGGGTCAAGGTCGAGGGTCAGCCTCGCGGGGCGGGGATCACGGTAAATAATGCCATTCAAAGAACACCCCCATTCCCCGCTGCACTCATTAAGGCTATGGATTCAGGATTGCGAGAGGCTTCCGAAGTTGGTCCGATGGCCAGCTACCCTATGATTGATCTTAAAATTACAATCGTTTCGGCGACGATAAAGGACGAGAAAACCGCATCTGAGATGGCTTTCAAAGCGGCCGCATCTTTGGCATTTCGCGAAGCATTGAAAAAAACTCAAGTTCAGCTTTTGGAGCCTATATTCAAAGTTGAAGTCACCTCGCCAGATGCTTTTGTCGGAGGGGTGGTTGGCGATATCAATGCTCGCCGCGGGAAAATCGACAATATCAATGTTAAGTCTATGGGAACTCAGGTGATTTCCGCAGAAGTTCCGCTGGAAGGCTTGTTTGGTTATGCTACGGATCTGCGCAGTTTGACTCAAGGGCGCTCCAGTTTTTCCATGGAATTCCAAGAATACCAGGTTTTAAACACTAAGAAGCGGGATGAGATTCTCGGAAAGCTTGGCCGTTTCTAAGCTCGCAACCCCGTCTGAAAAACCTGCAAAAACACCCGATAAAAGCAAAAATAATTTCTTTTGACAGCCTCCAACAATTTCGGCATTGTCGGCCCTTCGTAACGGACCGTGAGTATTTTTCGGATAATTTTTCGTGGCTGTCAGTTCAACCACCTCGGCTTACTAAGCCACAGAACTGAAACGCACGCAGGATTGAATCCGCTTCTAAAACTTGCGATTTTGATACGGGTATCTAAATTAAATTTGTTTACTTAGAATTGCACAGAAGAATTCAGAGAAAGAGCGAAATATGACAAGTCAAAAGATTCGAATTCGTTTGAAAGCCTTTGATCACAAACTCTTGGATCAATCGACAAAAGAGATTGTTGAAACAGCTCGACGAACTGGTGCGCGTGTAGCGGGACCAATCCCTCTTCCGACTCGCATCAACCGATTTACCGTATTGCGTTCCCCGCACGTTGACAAAAAATCTCGCGAACAATTTGAAGTACGAACTCACAAACGCATGTTGGATATTCTTGAGCCGTCTCAACAAACTGTTGATCAGCTCATGAAATTGGATCTGTCTGCGGGCGTTGATGTAGAAATTAAACTCTCAGCTGTCTAATACAGTCGGCCGCTGAGCGGCCTTCTAGACGTTGAGTTACTTAGCAAGGAGTTACCAGTGAGTGATCAAACTCATGATGGACAAAAAGAAGCAACGACGGAGGCCGCAACTGCGGATTCCTCTTCGCCGTCAGGCGTAAAGCTGCAAGGCTTATTCGCCTTCAAAGAAGGTATGACCACAGTCTACAACGACAAAGGTGAAGCAGTCCCAGTAACGGTTCTGCGGTATGAGCCTTGGGTTGTTACTCAAGTTAAAACTATCGAAAATGATGGTTACACATCGATTCAAGTCGGTTGCCGACCTCGGAAAGCTAAAAATACAAATTTGGCTGAAAAAGGTCATCTCAAGGGAGCTGGTTTTGAAAACGGAGCTCAATGGGTCCGAGAAGTTCGCCAAGCTCTCCCGGACGGCGTTGCCGTAGGTCAGAAGGTGTCGATCGACTCTTTGGCGTTGGGAGATATCGTTCGAATCACTGGAACATCCAAGGGTCGTGGTTTTCAAGGTTCCCAACGTCGGTGGAATTTTGCCGGCGGTCCCGCATCTCATGGATCTAAATTTCATCGTCGACCAGGATCTGTTGGAAATAGAACATGGCCAGGTCGAGTCATGCCAGGCAAAAAGTTTCCTGGTCATTGGGGAGATGAAACCATCTCTGTTAAAAATGTAAAAGTCGTCGGCGTACTTCCTACGGAAGGCGTCTTGCTGGTCAAGGGCCCAGTTCCAGGAGCCCGCAACTCAATCGTTAGACTGGCGAAGGAGTCCTAATGGCAACGGCAACAGTGTTTAATTTGAAAAAAGAAAAAGTCGGAACGATGGAACTCGATGCGAGCATCTTCGAAGTCCAACCTAAAACTGAAATTCTTCATGAAGTGGTTCATTGGCAATTGGCTTCTCGCCGTCAGGGAACTCACATGGTGAAAACCCGTGGCCTTGTTAGCGGTGGCGGTAAAAAGCCCTTCAAGCAAAAGGGAACCGGAAACGCACGTCAAGGTTCGACTCGGTCGCCGCTAATGCCTGGTGGTGGTAAACTGTTTGGACCTGTACCAAGAGATTACTCTTACGCGCTTCCTAAGAAAGTTCGTAAATTAGGCCTGCGCATGGCGCTTTCTCATTTGAATCTTAACGGCAAGCTTTTCATCGTCGATGAAATCGGCAGCACCAAGGGAAAAACTAAAGATTTGCTGAAAAGCCTGATTGGTTTTGGGCAAGCCAAATCGATTTTGGTGGATGTAACTGGAGACTCGTTGGCTCCACGCGCAGCACGGAATCTGAAGTCCTACAAATATCTAGCGGTTGAAGGCGTAAATGTTTTCGACCTTCTAAAATACGATTGCGCAATTTTAACGAAGGCTTCTGTTGAGCATCTCGTTAAAAGATTGCAGGCGGAGTAATTATGAACAGCTTAATTAAACGACCTCTTATTTCTGAGAAAAACGCGATCATGAACGCCACTGGCGTTTACGTTTTCGAAGTTGATTTGAAGGCAAGTAAGCCTGAAATCAAAGAAGCTATTCAGAAAAATTTTAACGTGAAGGTCGCCGAAGTACGCACTTCGATCTGCCGGGGTCGCGCCAAAGCAAACAAGTTTGGTTTTGGACAAGTTCCTCATTGGAAAAAAGCGACTATCAAATTAGCAGCCGGCGAAAAGATCGCCTTGTTTGAGGGGGCCTAAGAATGGGACTTAAAAAGTTTAGCGCCAGATCTCATGCCAGCCGCGGAATGATTGGGTTTGATTTCTCTGAAATCACAAAAACGACCCCTGAGAAGTCACTAACGACTTCTTTGCCAAATCGTGCCGCTCGTAACAATCACGGTAACATTACTATGCGCCACCAAGGTGGCGGACATAAGCGTCGTTATCGAATCATCGATTTCAAACGCACCAAGCTTGAGATTCCGGCAAAAGTTGCAGCCATTGAGTACGATCCAAACCGCACTTCACGAATCGCTTTGATCGTGTATGCTGACGGATTGAAAGCTTATATCCTAGCTCCTGTTGGATTGAATGTTGGCGACACGGTCATCTCTTCGGATAAAGCCGATATCAAGCCAGGTAACAGCTTGTCTTTAGCGGTCATTCCGGTGGGAACAACAATCCACAACATCGAAATGCGTCCAGGCAAAGGCGGTCAGATTGCTCGTGGCGCTGGTTCTGCAGTAACTTTGGTTGCCAAGGACGTCGAGTATTGCCAAATCCGACTTCCCTCCGGAGAAGTTAAAAAAATAATGTCCATTTGCCGCGCGACCATCGGTCAAGTTGGTAACCTGGATAATGAAAATATTAAGTTAGGTAAAGCAGGACGCTCGCGTTGGAGAGGTATCCGACCGGGAGTTCGTGGAACTCACATGAACTCAGTCGACCATCCAATGGGTGGTGGTGAAGGTGTCGGTAAAGGACATCATCCTGTGACTCCTTGGGGACAGCCTTGCAAAGGCTACAAGACCCGACAAAACAAACGAACTAATTCGTCTATCGTAAAGAGAAGGAAGTAATTTGTGGCTAGATCGGTAAAAAAAGGCCCGTTTGTCGACTTGCATCTTCAGAAGAAAGTCGACCACGCTCACGAAAAAAATGACAAGAAGGTAATTAAGACTTGGTCGCGACGTTCGACAGTTCTCCCAGAGATGGTTGCACTGACTTTTGCTGTTCACAACGGCCGAAAGTTCGTTCCAGTTTACGTTACAGAAAATATGATCGGGCATAAATTCGGAGAATTTGCACCAACACGCACATTCAACGGTCACGCCGAAAAGAAAGCAGCACCTGCGGCCGGTCCCGCAGCTGCTAAGAAGTAGAGGTTAGCGATGGAAGTTATTGCGAGTTTAAATAATGCACGCGTAAGTCCCCAGAAAGCTCGCTTGGTTGTTGACCTTGTTCGTGGTCAAGACGTCAGCGAGGCTTTAAAAGTCCTTACGTTCTTAAATAAAAAAACAGCGGTTCTTGTAAAAAAGTTGGTTGAATCTGCGGTCGCAAATGCGGACTACAAAAAAACCATCGATTTGGACAAGCTCTACGTCAAAACTATTTGGGTTGACGAGGGTTCCGTACTGAAGCGTTTCCGTCCTCGGGCTCAAGGTCGCGCGACGGGTGTTCGTAAGCGCATGAGTCACATTAATGTCGTTTTGGATGAGAGGTAATTAGTGGGACAAAAGGTCAACCCAATTGGGTTTCGCGTCGGTGTCATTCGTACTTGGGATTCTCGTTGGTATGCCAAAGGTAAGGCTTACTTTGATAACCTCCATGAAGATTTGAAACTCCGCAAATACTTGAAAGACAAGTTGAAGCACGCTGGCGTGGCTAAAATCGAAATGGAGCGCGCAGGCAATAAAGTTAAAATCATTATCGCTACGGCCCGTCCAGGTGTTGTGATCGGTAAAAAAGGAACTGGAATTGATGCTTTGAAAGCTGAAGTCCAGAAACTGACGCCGAACGAGATCTTTTTGACAATCCAAGAAGTTCGTAAGCCAGACATCGAAGCTCAATTGGTTGCGGAAAGTATCGCACTCCAACTTGAGAAACGTATTTCTTGGCGCCGAGCTATGAAAAAATCAATGGCCGCGGCCATCAAAGGCGGAGTTCGCGGGATCAAAATTCGCGTTTCTGGCCGTTTGGATGGGGCGGAGATCGCTCGTAGCGAATGGTACAACGAAAAGAGCGTCCCACTTCATACGCTTCGGGCAGATATCGATTACGGAACAGCCGAAGCAATGACAGCTTACGGTTTGATCGGTTTGAAAGTATGGATCTACAAAGGTGATATCTTGTCGGCTCGTGAAGTTGAGGAGGCCGGTCGTGTTAAGTCCTAAAAGAACAAAATACAGAAAACAGTTTACAGGCCGTGGACGTGGATTCGCACAACGTGGAAGCGATATCGAGTTTGGTGATTTCGGTTTGCAAGCTGTTGAAGAGCACCGAATGACGGCTCGTCAATTGGAAGCTTCTCGTATCGCTATTGCTCGTTCGATCAAACGGGGTGGAAAAATCTGGTGCCGGGTTTTCCCGGATACACCAGTTACTAAAAAGGCGGCTGAGACCCGCATGGGAAGCGGTAAGGGTAACCCAGAATTTTGGATTGCTCGAGTCCTGCCTGGAAAAATATTATTTGAAATGAACGGAGTGACGAAAGAACAGGCTCAAGAAGCTTTTCTTCGGGCATCTCATAAGTTGCCATTTAAAACACGGTTTTTGGCACGGGAGTAATGATGAAATACGCTGATATTAGCCAGCTCGGAGTTTCCGAACTTACTAACAAAAAAGAATCACTGGTCGCTGAACTTTTTCAGGCCAAGATGAAAAATACCACCGGCCAGTTGGGTAATCCGGTCCAAATCCGCTATTTACGCAAAGATTTGGCCCGTGTCGAAACGGCCTTGTCGGTCAAAGTGGCTTCTGGAGAAATGACCGTCGTGGAATCAAAGGTTGTTGAATCCAAGGTTGCTGAATTTAAGAAAAACGTGGTGGCCAAAACTCCTAAGAAAGCAGCTCTCAAAGCAGCACCAGCCAAAAAGACAGCTGCTAAAAAGTCTGTGAAAGGAACTAAATAATTATGGCAAAAACTGTAGTTAAAAAAGCAGATGCGGCAACCAATGCCCAGGACTCAGAAGGCAACGGACGCGGTCGTAAAATTGAAGTTGTTGGCCAGGTCGTTAGCAATAAAATGCAGAAGACGATTGCTGTTCTTACTTACCGCCAAATTCGCCATGCGAAATACGGAAAGTACATGAAACGCACTTCAGTTTTCAAAGCGCACGATGAAAAGAATGAAGCTAAAGTCGGCGACATGGTCCGTATCCGTGAAACACGTCCTTTAAGTAAAACGAAACGCTTCATTTTGGTCGAAGTCGTAGAAGTTGGAAAAGGCTAAAATATATGATTCAGATGCAAACGCGACTCAATGTCGCAGACAATTCAGGCGCCCGCGAAGTGATGTGCGTTAAGGTCCTTGGAGGATCAAAACGCCGTTATGCCACCGTTGGCGACATTATCGTAGTTTCTATCAAGGAAGCTCTGCCGAATTCTAAGGTTAAAAAGGGCGATGTCGCCAAGGCAGTTGTTGTTCGCACAGTACACAAACTGAAGCGGGCTGATGGTAGTTATATTCGATTCGATGATAATTCGGCGGTTCTTATCAACGCAGCTAAAGAGCCGGTTGGAACTCGTATTTTTGGACCTGTAGCCAGAGAGCTCCGTGCAAAACAATTTGTAAAGATTGTTTCGCTAGCTCCAGAAGTGTTGTGAGGATTTTATGAACAGAATGAAGAAGAAATATACCGAAGAGGTCGTTCCAGCTTTAACTAAGCAATTAGGTAAAAAGAACGTTATGGAAGTGCCTGATCTTGAGAAAATCATTATCAGCGTTACAACGAGCGAAGCTGTAACGAACGCAAAAGTTTTAAATACAGTCGTTGATGAGATTACTGCGATTACCGGCCAGAAAGCTGTGATCACCAAAGCAAAAAAGGCGATCTCTAATTTCAAACTCCGCGAAGGCATCCCACTCGGTGTGCGAGTGACTTTGCGCCGAGAGAACATGTGGGCTTTTTTTGACCGTTTGACGACTTTAGCTTTGCCACGAGTGCGCGATTTCCGCGGCCTTCCGAGCAAGGGGTTTGATGGTCGGGGTAATTACAATATGGGTCTTAAAGAGCAAATCGTGTTTCCGGAGATCAACTATGATCGCACCGAAAAAGTTCGCGGTATGAACATTACAATTTGTACTTCAGCAAAGAATGACAATGACGGAAGAGCGCTTTTAGAGGCTCTTGGAATGCCCTTCAGAAAATAACTATTTAAAGGTAGGTATAGTTTGGCTCGCAAAGCTGCTGTTGAAAAAAATAATGATAAGCGAATCCTCGCGGCGAAATACCGAAGCTTTCGAAAGACGCTTCGTGAGACTGCTGTGAATATGAAGTTGTCAGATGAAGAAAGAGGAGCAGCTCAAAAAAAGCTGCAATCTTTGTCGCGTTGGACCTCAGATTGCCAAGTGCGTACTCGGTGTTTGATGTCGGGGCGCCCTCGTGGCAACTACCGTAAATTTGGACTCTCTCGAATGGCTTTTAGAAAATTAGCTTTGGACGGAAAACTTCCTGGCGTAACCAAGGCAAGTTGGTGAGGTTGAAATGGATAAAGTAGGAGAATTTTTAACACGAATCCGTAATGCAGGGGCCGCGAAACACGAAAAGGTGGACATTCCAGCTTCTCGATTTCGTCAAGGTTTGGCTGAGATCTTGGTGAAGCAGGGTTACATCCGAAGCTACAAGGTCGCAAAAGACAGTAAACAGGGAATCATGCGTGTTTATTTGAAGTACAACGAGGCTGGTCATCACGCGATTGAATCGATATCGCGAGTGTCTCGACCCGGTCGTCGCGTTTACGTCAGAGCCGATCAGGTTCCGGTCGTTCGTTCTGGAATGGGCGTAACTATTTTGAGCACTAGTCATGGATTAATGAGCGGATCTGAAGCTAAAGAAAAAAATGTGGGCGGAGAGATCCTCTGCAAAGTTTGGTAGTTTAATAGGAGGCCACCTAAGGTGGCTGACTTTCGTAAGGATAAAATATGTCTCGAGTAGGAAAAGCGATCGTTTATTTTGACGAAAAAGTCCAAGTGAGCATCACGGATAAAAACGAGGTTGTGGTTAAAGGAGCGAAAAGCTCTTTAAAGATACCAATGAAGCCTCAGATCACGGCGAAGCTGGACGGAAAAAAAGTCATGTTGTCTCGGAGCGAAGAGACCAAACAAGCGAAGTCCCTTCATGGTTTGTACCGAGCTTTGGTGCAAAATGCGGTCACGGGACTATCGAAGGGCTTTACGAAAGCTCTTGAACTTCACGGGGTCGGATACCGGGCCAACGTTGCCGGGAAGAAACTAGAACTTTCTTTGGGTTACTCTCATCCGATTTCTTTCGATATCCCTGAGGGGATCGAAATTAAGGTGGACAAGCAAACCAACATCGCGGTGAACGGTGCCAACCGGGAATTGGTGGGACAAGTGGCCGCGAAGATTCGAAGCTTCCGACCGCCTGAGCCTTACTTAGCAAAAGGCGTCCGTTATTCCGATGAGCATATTCGTCGTAAAGCCGGTAAGTCGGCTGGTAAGTAATTAGACTAATTAACCAACGGAAGGCCTTGAAAGGGCCGACCACTGACAGAGGTAGCAAGTGAAACTGAAATTTAGGAAGAAAACGAGTACAAAAACGGTAGCTCGGCTGACTAAAAAAATCCGAATCCGTAAGACTGTGAACGGGACTGAAACACGTCCAAGACTGTGTGTTTTCCGTAGCGGAAAACACATGTACGCGCAAATCGTGGATGACGTTGCACAAAAGACGGTTTTGGCTGTGTCGACGCTAAAAGCTACCGAAAAAATGTCGGGAAAAGAAAAAGCAGACTGGGTTGGAAAAGAAATCGCAAAACTGGCGATTGCAAAAAAAATCACCTCAGTTGTTTTTGACCGCAATGGATTTATCTATCACGGCCGTATTAAGGCCGTGGCTGATGGGGCTCGTGCGGGCGGATTGAACTTTTAATTTAAGCTATTGATTGATTGCGAAAGGAACTGTCCTTGGAAAAACAAACTCAAGATATGGAAGAGCGAGTCGTTGCCATTAACCGCGTCACTAAAGTTGTGAAGGGTGGACGTCGATTCTCTTTTGCAGCCCTGGTGGTAGTCGGAAATAAAGCCGGCGACGTCGGATTTGGTACTGGAAAAGCGGGCGAAGTTCCTGAAGCTATTGGAAAAGCCAGTCGCGCAGCCAAAAAGAACTCGGGAAGTATGAAACTTAAAGACGGAACAATCCCTCATGAAGTTATTGGAACTTTTGGCGCGGCCAAAGTTTTGATGAAGCCTGCAGCGGCTGGAACTGGTGTAATCGCCGGTGGTGCGGTTCGCGCAGTTCTTGAGAGTGTTGGAGTGCGTGATATTTTGACTAAATGTATTGGAACTCGAAACCCGCACAATGCGGTTCGGGCGACGCTTGATGGTTTAAGACAGTTGAAACTGTCTAAAGAGGTATAACATGGCGAAAACTTTTCTTGTTACTCAGACTCGATCATTGATCGGTTGCACAGATTCACAGCGACGAACTATGGAGGCTTTGGGCCTTCGGGGTCGTCATAAATCTGTTACTAAAACAGACACACCCGCGAACCGCGGTCAGATACTGAAAGTTCAGCACTTGGTTCAAGTTGCTGTGCAAAACGGCGACCCAACAGGTACGCAGACTAAGGCTCAGAGGTAATTATGAGTTTACTTGGAACATTGGCTCCTGCAGCAGGATCTAAACATTACCGAAAACGGATTGGTCGTGGACGAGGTTCAGGAATGGGCCAAACTGCTGCCAAAGGAAACAAAGGGCAAATTCAACGCTCTGGCGGCCGAGTTCGTCGTGGTTTCGAGGGCGGTCAAACTCCACTAAGCCGTCGTTTGCCAAAATTTGGTTTTAACAATCATGATTTCGCGACGGAATACGACATCGTAAACTTGTCTCAGCTGGACAAGGCTTCGGGAACAATTGGGCCTGAAGAACTAAAAAAGATGGGACTGGTTCGCGGAACGGCAGGTTTAATGATTAAGATCCTGGCTTACGGCGAAGTTAAAACAGCCCTTACAGTCAAGGCCCACAAGTTTAGCGCCAAAGCTAAAGAGATGATCGAAAAAGCTGGTGGTAAAGTTGAAATCATTGAGCCAAAGACTAAAAAATGGGTGAGAGCATAGTGGCAACTCCAGGGGACGCATCTAAGAATTCAGATCTCACAAGAAGAATCCTCTTCACGTTGGTGATGCTTGCCGTTTACCGCGTCGGTGTTCACGTTCCAACTCCCGGAGTTGATAATGTTGCCGTCATGGGATTTTTCAAGGCTCAAAGTGCCGGAATTTTTGGATTGTTCAACACGTTCACCGGCGGAGCACTTTCTCAGTTTTCGGTTTTTGCGTTGGGTATTATGCCTTACATTTCGGCTTCGATTATTTTCCAACTTTTAACTTCGGCGATTCCTGCTTTGGAGGCCTTGAAGAAAGAGGGCGAGCATGGTCGACGGAAGATCAACCAATACACCCGCTATGCGACTGTCGCTCTAGCAATCATTCAAGGTTATGGAATGAGCTCGTGGTTGATGGGATCGCCTTTCGAAGGAAAAAGCTTAGTACTTTCTCCAGTCGTTGGTGGATTTGTTCCCTTTAAATTGATGACGATCATTACACTCACGGCAGGTACGTGTTTTGTCATGTGGTTGGGTGAGCAGATTACCGAACGTGGAATCGGAAACGGAACTAGCTTGGTTATCTTTACAGGTATTGCGGCGTCGATACCGGGTGGAGCTACTCAGCTCTGGACTCTTGTAAGCAACGGGGAAATGTCATCGGCCATCGCCTTTGCGATCCTAGCTGTGATGGTTTTAATTATTGCCGCCGTTATTTTTATGGAAGTGGCTCAGCGTCGCATTCCGATCCAGTATTCGCAACGGGGCTCTGGAATGCAGGCGATGAATGTTCCGGCGAGTCACTTGCCGATTAAAATTAACTTTTCAGGAGTTATCCCGCCAATTTTTGCTTCTTCTTTATTAATGTTCCCGGCCACAATGACTCAGTTTTCAAGCGCTCCTTGGCTGAAGGGATTGCAAGATACCTTAAGTCCCTCCGGTGTAATCTATAATATCTTGTTTGTCGGTTTGATCGTGTTCTTCTGCTTTTTCTATACAGAAATCGTTTTCAACCCGAATGAAGTTTCCGATAACTTAAAAAAGTACGGTGGGTTTGTCCCGGGTGTTCGTGCGGGAAAAAGTACCGCGGACTATATCCAAAAAGTTTTGGATCGAGTGAATGTGGGTGGAGCAATTTACTTAAGCACTATTTGCGTTTTACCTCAGGTATTAACATCTCTTGCGAAACTTCCATTCTATTTTGGCGGCACCAGTCTTTTGATTTTGGTCGGTGTAGCTTTAGATACTAGCCAACAGATTCAGTCCCATCTTCTAACTCAGAAGTATGACGGTTTCTTGAAGGGCACTAAAATCAAAAGTCGACGGGTGCAGTACTAATGAACTTGATCCTTTTTGGCTCGCCTGGTGCAGGCAAAGGAACCCAATCAGTTCTTTTGGTAGAGAAAAAAGGATATGTGCAGGTCAGTACGGGTGATTTGTTTAGGGCCGCAATCAAGGGCCGAAC
>JAYUPS010000112.1:0-4356 GCA_043759945.1 Bdellovibrio sp. | reverse complement strand
ATATTGCATCAGCTCCCATGGCCCCGCAACCTTTGGCCACGCGAATTCCACTCATTTTTCGTAGGGCTTGTGTGCACGTCATTGTGGCGGGGTCTTGCAGACCCAATCGCTCCAGTTGCAGGGTAAATTCATTTAGACCGGTCAGTAAATGGTTCTCAATATTTTGCGACAAAGATTCCCAAACTTGATGGCAGCTGTTTTCAAGAACATCAAAACTTTTTTCTGGCAGATTTTTTAGGTGTTCGTGGGTGGCTAATTTTTTTCCAGTTCGAAAAATTAAAAAACTTAAGTTAGAAAAATCCCAGTAGAAGTTTTGGATTCGTCCGGCCTTGCGGTGGAAAGCCGTGATAAACCCTCGCGCTTGTCCCACGATGTCCGCGCCGCTGGGTTTATTGACTTCGGCACCGAACAGTTCGCCGTAATCCGAGAGAACTTTTTTTAAATCCAAATCCAACTGCGCTTCGGTAGCTAACGGAGACTTTAATTGTTCAAACGCGCTCACCATTAAAAATTCGGCGCTGCTGCCGCCAAAACCCCCGCCAAGAACGGAGTTTGAAAATTCAAAATTGTATTTCGCGAACAGTTCCGGGTGCCCGCTTAGAAACTTTCCGGCGGGGCTTTCGGGGTGAAACGGGCTTCTACCGCCGGTTTGTTGCAAACTCACTTTCAGCAAAAACCGTGGTTCTGTCGCCAACACGATGCAGGGTCCCCCTTGCATGGCCAGGTATTCTCCGCAAAGAAAGGTTTTACTGGGCACGGAAAGGGAAACAGCCATCGTCTTTAATTCTCGACTTTCAAAAAGTTTGCCCCGCACGAAGTTCGTTTAAGACTTCGACCGCGTGGCTCAGGGAAATTCTTTTTTTATTAAAAAGAATTTCCTCGAGTCTTTTGACGACCATGGGCATTTCTCGCTCGTTGGCCCCTGCGCCCAAAGAAAGATTTTTAATGTGCAGCTTCATGTGACCCTCGATAATTCCGACGGTCGTGAGCGCTTTGAGTGCTCCCAAATTTTGGACCAGCCCCACCGACGCAATAATTTTTGACAGCTCCGTCGAGGAAGGACTTCCCATCATCTTTAGGCACAAAACAGCCGTCGGGTGCAGGGTCGTCACGCCACCCACGGTTCCCACGATCACCGGCGCAATCAGTTCTCCGACCAACGCAGTTCCCGCTCGCTTCCACCGAGTGATCGACCGGTACTGCCCCTCTTTCACCGCAAAAGCGTGCACTCCGGCTTCGACGGCCCGCCAATCATTCCCGGTCGCAATGATGATCGGATCCATGCCGTTCAAAACGCCTTTGTTATTGGTCGTGGCCCGGTAGGGATCCAGCTCCGCAAAGAGAGAAGCCTCTTCGATTCGCTCAGAAAGTGAGGCTTCCACTTCTTCGATAATCACGCGAACTTTCGTGAGCTTGCTGTCGACCAAGTTCGATAAAATACACATCGTCACGGTTTCGCCCGTGAGCTCTTGAATCGGAGTTTTTAGGAATTCGCAGACCTGGTTCATGGCATTTGCGCCCATCGCATCCACCGCGTCCATGTGAACGTGTACGACCGCCATGGTTCGACCATCAGGTCTTGCGAGTTTGCGCAACAGAATATCGCGAACGCCACCCCCGCGCTTCACCATGGCCGCCAAAACTTCGGTGTTGGCTTGACAGATGAGCTCATTTTTACGTTCGTCCAGAATTTTTTCAAATTTTACGAAATCAGAAACAACGGCCAGTTGAATCTGACCGATTATATTTTGACCCAAACTTTCCGTTTCGATGCGACCGTTTTCACGAATCCATTTTGCCGTTTTCGAGGCCGCGGCCACGATCGAAGTTTCTTCGACCGCCATCGGTATGATCACGTCTTTGCCGTCGATTCGAAAATTGGTGGCGACCCCCAAAGGCAGCTGAAAGTAACCAATCACATTTTCGATAAATTTCTCGCCCAAGTTGAAATCCTGCAGACCGCCCATCTGCAAATAGCGAACTTCTTCCGAGGTCAATGCGCCGGTTTCTACCAAACGCAAAAGTCGCTCGGAGCGAGTCAGCTTGGAAAACCCTTTGAAAAGATCGTCTTTATTTGATGACTTGCTCATTTTCTTTTCCATTTGCTTTTCCGTTAGTCCGTATCGAAACCTGTTTTGTGAGGCGGTCTTTAACGAACTTTTGACCTGTACAAAACAGAGCCACTTTTAGTTCATACTCCAGCTGCTCCATGCAAGATTCCAAGGCTTCGGGGCCTTGGACCGCGGATTTCAGCAGAGGTTGTGCCAGACCGACTTTATCAGCTCCCAATGCTAATAACTTTGCAGCATCAAGTCCACTACGGACTCCGCCTGACGCCCACACTTGATATTTAGCTCCAATTTCTTTGGCCCATAAAACCGACTGGACCGTCGAAATCCCCCAATCGGCAAAGGTTTGGGCCGTATTGTAGAGTAAATGCCCTTCAGACTCCCGGTAGCCCTCGACCCGACCCCAATGGGTTCCACCCAAGCCCGCCACATCAACCGCAGCGACGCCAGAATCCTGCAACTTCAGAAAAGTTTCCCGCGAAATTCCGCACCCGGTTTCTTTAAAAATAATTGGCACCGAGCTCTGCTGACAAAGATTTCGTAGGGCGTCCAGACCCCCTTTAAATTGGGGAGTGCCTTCCGACTGCAAGCATTCTTGCAAAGGATTTGAATGAATAAAAAAGGCCTGAGCCTCCATCGAATCTATCAGACGCAAAACGTTGGACACCGGCGTTTGAATTAATTGAGAAAGACCCAAATTACCCAAAAGCAAAAGCCCCGGCACTTCTTTGCGGATTTGCTTCCACTCGTTGGCGGCATCCAAATCACTAAGCTCGCGACGCTGGGATCCCACCGCCATCGGCCAACCCCGTTTTTGGGCGGCTCGGGCAAAAGTGAGGTTCAGCGGGAATCCTTGAGTGTGACCGGCGGTCATCGAGGAAATAAAAAACGGGGTTGCCGTGGGCCGCCCGAACAATTCGGAGGCGATTGAGACCTCCGAAAAATCAATTTCGGGCAGGGCTTCATGAATGAGAGTGATTTCGGACAGGCCCGACAACTGTTGGGCCTGCACCTGATCGGAAAGCGCAATTCGCAAATGGTCCTGTTTTCGGGCCTCGAACTGCGCCGTTGTCTCCGACATTGTTCAGACTCGCTTAAGCGATCGCATGTTTGCAGAGTGCCGCGAATGCCGCCGCATCTGAAACCGCAAGATCAGCCAACACTTTTCGATTCAAAGTGATTCCCGCTTTAATAAGTCCACCGATCAGACGAGAATACGTGGTTCCGTTCAAACGAGCGGCCGCATTGATTCGCTGATTCCACAAAGCGCGGAATTCCCGCTTCTTCATTTTACGGTGACGGTAGGCAAAAGCCATACCGCGGTCATTTTTCTCGACCGCATGGGTGTAACAGCGAGAACCCGCTGAATAGTAACCACTGGCTCTTTTTAGAACCTTTTTATGACGACGACGATTTGTATATCCACCTTTTACGCGCATGACTTAAATCTCCTGAAAAGTTAAATTAAAAAAATTTTGAAAAACTAAAAACCCAACTGACGCTTCACCTGAAGCATATTTGCCGGATCAACGTAGACCACATCACCCAAGTGACGTTTGACCTTTGAACTCATGTGCGAGTTCAAGTGGCGCATCCGTGTCTGTTTTCGTTTTACTTTTCCGCTTTTCAGAACTTGAAAGCGCTTCTTCGCACCCGAATGGGTTTTCATTTTTGGCATAGCCATATCTTTCTTTAACGGGCGTTCTTCGAAAAATTCAAAGACTCTTGATGTGCCACATTAAACTTATTTGAGGTCGTTAGGATTAGCGCTTAAGTCCTTGCTTTGGCAAGGGTATTTTGGGGCCAAGAATTGGCCCCAAGTCGAAATTACAGGGAACTCAGTCCATTTGGGGAACTAAAGATCCCTTTTGGATGCTTAGGCTTCGGAATCAGTTTCCGCTTCGGGGGTCTCATTCTCTTCTTCCAGCTGTTTTTTCTCATGCACCGTCAGGGGAGCTGGTTTCGGATGAAGTTTTAAGTAGTCTTTGACCTTCATGGCATCGGGCGCAAGCAAGATAAACATCTGGCGGCCTTCCATTTTTGGAGGAGCCTCAGTCAAAGCGACATCCCCTAAAACTTCCATGACTTTTTTCAAGAGTTTAAAGCCCAATTCTTGATGGGCCATCTCGCGGCCCTGAAAGCGCAAGTTCACTTTCACTTTGCCGCCGCTCGAAAAAAACAAGTGATCGTTCAGGTCAAAGAGATCCAACTGCGACCGCGCACGGATCAACATGATTTTGACACCAAAATTCGCCACGCTCGCCGGTTTATTTTAGAAGGCGACAAA